>NZ_JAWNEI010000008.1:0-245951 GCF_034107425.1 Enterobacter sp. 148H3
TGCCGCTCGACTTGCATGTGTTAGGCCTGCCGCCAGCGTTCAATCTGAGCCATGATCAAACTCTTCAATTTAAGTTTGATGCTCGTGAATTAAACTTCGTAATGAATTACGTATGTTCACTCAGAGACTTGGTATTCATTTTTCGTCCGAGGACGTTAAGAATCCATGTCACTTTGAGTGCCCACACAGATTGTCTGATAAATTGTTAAAGAGCAGTGCCGCTTCGCTTTTCGCAGCGGCGCGGGGTGTGCATATTACGCTTTCCCGCTTCAGAGTCAAGCGTTTATTTACACTATTCTCTGCTGACCCGGCGGCGTGTGTGCCGTTGTTCCGTGTCAGTGGAGGCGCATTATAGGGAGTTATTCCGACGTGACAAGAGGAAATTTAAAAAAAGTTTTCATCCGCGTTTTTTTTCACCACCCGAGGTGAAATCAAGCTACAAATTGTTCTATTTGATGTATCTGCAACCACAATCACATTCGAGGTGGCATAATTATCAGCATGTATCTTTAAGGAATAAAAGCGATGCCATTAAGCGCACAACAGCTGGCCGCCCAAAAAAACCTGTCGTACGTGCTGGCAGAAAAGCTGGCGCAGCGGATTTTAGCGGGTAAATATGCCCCCGGTAGCATCCTGCCGGGTGAGATGGAGCTGGGTGAGCAGTTTGGGGTGAGCCGTACCGCCGTGCGCGAAGCGGTAAAAACCCTGACGGCAAAAGGTATGGTGCTTCCACGTCCTCGCATTGGCACACGCGTAATGCCACAGAGTAACTGGAATTTTCTCGATCAGGAGCTGCTCTCCTGGTGGATGACGGAAGATAACTTTCATCAGGTCGTCGATCACTTTCTGGTGATGCGCAGCAGCCTTGAACCTCAGGCATGTCTGCTTGCCGCTACGCTGGGAACAGCAGAGCAGAAAGCGCAGCTTAACGCGTTGATGGCAGAGATGGTGTTCCTGAAAAAACACTTCAACCGCGAACGCTGGGTTGAGGTCGATATGGCCTGGCATGAACACATCTATATGATGAGCGCCAATCCGTTCCTTACCTCTTTTGCCTCTTTATTTCATTCGGTGTATCACACCTACTTTACCTCTATTACACAAAACGAAGTGGTAAAACTGGATTTGCATCAGGCGATAGTGGATGCCATCCAGGAAAGCGACGGGCAACGAGCCCTGAGTGCGTGCCAGGCATTGCTGGCCGCGCCAACCCACCAGCAGGTAAATAAATGACAAAGAAAAAAGCGCGCAGCATGGCCGGATTGCCGTGGATTGCAGCCATGGCGTTTTTTATGCAGGCACTGGATGCCACCATCCTCAACACCGCGCTTCCCGCTATTGCGCAAAGCCTCAACCGTTCCCCACTGGCGATGCAGTCAGCCATCATCAGCTACACCCTGACGGTGGCAATGTTAATACCGGTCAGCGGCTGGCTGGCCGACCGCTTTGGCACCCGCAGAGTTTTCATGCTGGCCGTAACGCTCTTTACGCTCGGTTCGCTGGCCTGTGCGCTCTCCTCATCATTAACAGAGCTGGTTATCTTCCGCGTATTGCAGGGCATCGGCGGCGCGATGATGATGCCCGTGGCGCGCCTTGCCCTACTGCGAGCCTACCCGCGCAGCGAATTACTTCCCGTGCTCAACTTCGTTACCATGCCAGGCCTTGTTGGCCCGATACTTGGACCGGTACTCGGTGGCGTGTTTGTCACCTGGGCAAGCTGGCACTGGATCTTCCTGATTAATATCCCAATTGGCGTTGCGGGGCTGCTGTATGCCCGCAAATATATGCCGAACTTCACCACGCCAAGGCGCAGCTTCGACATGGGCGGCTTTTTCCTGTTCGGCCTGAGCCTGGTGTTATTCTCCAGCGGGATGGAGCTGTTTGGCGAGAAGATCGTCGCAACGTGGATAGCGCTCTCCGTTATCCTGGGCGGTATTCTGTTATTTCTTCTTTATATACGTCACGCGCGCCGCCACCCGACACCGTTAATCTCCCTGGGGCTCTTTAACACCCGAACCTTTTCCGTAGGGATTGCAGGCAACATTGCGTCTCGTCTGGGGACGGGTTGCGTGCCGTTCCTGATGCCATTAATGCTGCAGGTGGGTTTCGGCTACCCGGCCCTGATTGCTGGCTGCATGATGGCGCCCACGGCAATGGGCTCGATTCTGGCAAAATCAACCGTTACGCAGGTGCTGCGCTGGTTTGGCTATCGTAAGACGCTGGTTGGCGTGACGGTCTTTATCGGTTTGATGATTGCGCAGTTTTCGCTGCAGTCCGCCGTGTTACCCGTCTGGATGCTGATCCTGCCGCTGTTTGTGTTGGGCATGGCGATGTCGACGCAGTTCACATCGATGAACACCATCACCCTCGCCGATCTGACTGACGAGAACGCCAGTAGCGGCAACAGCGTGCTGGCGGTAACGCAACAGCTGTCGATCAGTTTAGGGGTTGCCGTGAGTGCAGCGGTGCTGAGGTTTTATGAGGGTTTTGATAACGCAAATACCGTTGAGCAGTTCCACTATACCTTTATCACCATGGGCGCACTTACCGTGGTATCGGCGCTGGTCTTTATGCTGTTAAAACCGAAAGACGGCAGAAACCTGATTAAAGAGCGTCATAAAGAGAAAGCTAAACCGAACCGCGTTCCATCAGAACAGGAGTAAGCTGCAGGCGTTGTTGCTGCAGCGTGGGCTGCGCCATACGGTGGATCAACACATCTATGGCCAGCTCGCCCAGTTCATCCTTCGGCTGATGAATAGTAGTCAGCGGCGGCGTCATGTAGCGGGCAAGTTCAATATCATCGTAGCCAATCACCGCCATATCGTCCGGCACGCGTAGCCCCGCCTGGTACAACGCCTGATAGGCACCAAACGCCATCGCATCATTACCAATAAAGACCGCCTGCGGGCGCTGCGCTTGCGTCAGCAGTTTCTGCATTGCCTCGAAGCCACCGTTAAATTCGAAATCACCAGTGATCCGGTAGCCATCAGGAATGGCGAGCCCTGCTCGATCCATGGCGGAGAGATACCCTTCCAGACGCAAACGCGCCGGGGTTTTATCCAGCGGACCGGTAATACAGGCGATGCGGGTATAGCCTTTATCAATCAGATACTGAGTCGCCATATCACCACCCAGCAGGGAGTTATCCTGAATGAGATCGCTGGTTCCGTCGAATGGGGCCCAGTCCATCATCACGGTGGGAATAGAAGGATAGCGCTGGATGATCTCTTTCGAGGGCTGGTGCGTTTCGGTGCAGAGCAACAGTAGCCCGTCGACGCGTTTTTGCATCAGCGTCTCCAGGTTACGATTCATGCGCTGCTCGTCACCTTCGGTGTTACACAGCACCAGGCTGTAGCCGCGCTCGAAGCAGCTGCGCTCCACGCCGCGAACCAGTTCTGAATAAAAGGGGTTGGTACTGGCAGTGATCAGCATACCGATAGTACGCGTCTGATTGAGCTTAAGGCTGCGCGCCAGCGCAGACGGCGCATAGTTGAGTTCTTTTACCGCAGCTTCGACTTTTTCCCGAATCGCCTCGCTGACGAAGCGATCTTTATTAATGACGTGGGAGACCGTCGAGGTAGAAACGCCCGCCATACGGGCGACATCTTTCATTGTAGCCAAGCGTTACCCCTGCTGACTTAAGAATTCATCGATCTCTTTACGCCACGGAACGGAAGGCTGGGCGCCCTTGCGCGTCACCGCAATCGCGGCAGCGGCGTGAGCGAAGCGAATAGCGTCATCCATTTTCTTGCCTTCCAGCAGCGCGGTCACCAGTGCACCATTGAAGGTGTCTCCCGCTGCAATGGTATCAATCGCCTTCACCTTAAAGCCCGGCACACGACGGCCTTCGCCATTGACGCTTGCCCACACCCCACGGCTGCCAAGGGTGATAATTACGGTGCCGATGCCCTTATCATGCAGTGCACGCGCGGCTCGTGCGGCATCGTCATCATTTTCTACGCGAATGCCCGTCAGCTTTTCGGCTTCGGTTTCGTTCGGCGTAATGATGTCCACCAGCGCCAGCAGCTCGTCTGATAATACACGTGCTGGGGCCGGGTTCAGTACAACAGTGGTATGATTTTCATGTGCAATTTTTGCGGCGGCCAGCACGCTTTCAACCGGTGATTCCAGCTGCATGAGCAGGGCTTCCGCTCCGGCGATGATTGCACGTTGCGCTTCTACGCGCTCCGTCGTCAGCGCAGCGTTAGCCCCAGCATGAATACCGATGACATTCTCACCTTCAGCGTTGACGAAAATCAGCGCCACGCCGGTAGATTCCCCTGCAACAACGCTGACCGGTGCGATATCAACGTTGTCGCTCGCCAGCTGCTTGCGTACACGCTCACCGGTATCGTCATCACCCGTGCAGGCGATAAACGCAATATTCGCCCCACTGCGACCCGCGGCCACGGCCTGGTTGGCACCTTTACCGCCAAATGCCACCTGATAATGATTACCCGTGACGGTTTCGCCCGGTGCAGGGAACGATTCAAGGTTAAGAATGTGATCGGCATTGATACTGCCAAGGACGACGAGGTTGCCTGCGGTTTTCATGGTTGGGTTGTCCATCTGAGAGCGCCACCGGTGTTACCCGGTGGCGTATGCCACACTTTTCTTTTATTGGTGTCCCTCAGGCAGCCAGCGACTGCCTGATTCGCCTTTTACTGCTTGATGACCAGCTTCAGGTCAACCGGGTATTTAGCCTGAACTTTTTCGCCCTTCAGCACTTTGTCGGCAGTTTCAACGCCAGTGGCGCCAATCTGCTCAGGCAGCTGAGCGATGGTCGCAGCCAGTTTGCCATCGTTTACTGCTTTTTCACCATCCGGCGTGCCGTCAAATCCGACAACCATCACATCAGATTTACCTGCAGTCTGCAGAGCACGCAGCGCACCGAGCGCCATTTCGTCGTTCTGCGCGAAGACCGCCTGCACATCAGGGTGTGCGGTCAGCAGGTTCTGCATGACGTTCAGACCTTTGGTACGATCGAAGTCTGCTGGCTGGCTCGCCAGCACGTTGAATTTGTGTGCAGCCACAGCCTGCTGGAAGCCTTCGCCACGCTCGCGGGCGGCAGACGTACCGGCAATCCCCTGCAGTTCGATAACTTTCGCGCCTTCGCCAGCTTTCTTCGCGATGTAATCACCCGCGATTTTGCCGCCCAGCACGTTATCAGACGCAATGTGGCTCACCACGTCGCCTTTGGTTGCCTGACGGTCCAGGGTGATCACCGGAATTTTCGCCTGGTTTGCCATTTTAACGGCGTTACCTACGGCGTCAGAGTCGGTTGGGTTGATCAGCAGAATCTTGGTGCCACGAACGGTTAAGTCCTGAACGTTAGCCAGCTCTTTCGCCGGGTTGTTCTGTGAATCCAGCACCACCAGGTTATAGCCCAGCTTGTCCGCTTCTTTCTGCGCACCGTCCTTCAGGGAGACAAAGAACGGGTTGTTCAGGGTTGAGACAACCAGCGCGATGGTATCTTTCGCCATGGCGTTAGCACTTACGGTTGCGCTCAGCGCGACAGCGGAAACCAGGGTAGCCAGTTTTTTCATGTTCATATCTAAGATGTCCTGTAGTGTCGTCAGTTACTGTTTTTTGTTGTCTACCAGTACCGCCAGCAAAATCACCACTGCCTTAACGATCATCTGGTAATAGGAGGAAACACCTAACAAATTCAAACCATTATTCAGGAAACCGAGAATCAGTGCGCCGATCAATGTCCCAACAATGCGACCTTTACCGCCCGCAAGACTCGTACCGCCCAGAACCACTGCCGCGATAGCATCCAGCTCATACCCCGTACCCGCCGTCGGCTGCGCGGAAGAGAGGCGCGCCACTTCGATAATGCCCGCCAGTGACGCCAGCAGACCGCACAGGGAGTACACGATAACTTTGACTTTATTAACGCTGATACCGGACAGGCGCGTTGCCGCTTCGTTACCGCCCAGCGCATAAATATAACGGCCCAGACGGGTATGGTGCAGCATGTACCACGCCGCCAGGAAGACGATAGCCATGATCCAGACCGGTGTCGGAACACCCAGCGGGCGACCGATACCGAACCAGCCAAACAGATCGGCGTTATCGGTGAAGCCGGTATTGACCGGGCTGCCGTTGGTATAAACCATGGTCACCCCGCGCAGCAGCAGCATCATCACCAGCGTGGCGATGAATGCCTGAACGCGACCTTTTGCCACAATCACGCCGGTGACGGCGCCAATCGCGGCCCCTGCCGCCAGGGCCGCGGCCACGGCCACCAGCGCGTTGACTTCAATCCCGACAAGCGAAGCGGCGATCGCGCCGGTAAGGGCCAGCAGGGAACCGACGGACAGATCGATACCTGAGGTCAAAATTACCAGCGTCATGCCGACCGCCATAATGGCATTCACCGACGTCTGCTGCAGAATGTTGAACAGGTTATTAACGGTGAAAAAGTTCGGGCTCATGGTCGATACAATCGCGATCAGCACCAGCAGGGCAATCAGCGATTTTTGTTCCATCAGCCACGCCTTTGTGAAATAGCGGCGACCAGAAACAGCCTGGGTAGTCATCTTCTTACTCCTGATTCACGCGATTAAGCTTGCCCACAGCGGCAGCCATCAGAACTTCCTGGGTGGCCTGCTCGCGAGTGAATTCACCGCCGAGATGCCCTTCATGCATAACGATAATGCGATCGCTCATGCCTAATACTTCTGGCATCTCGGAAGAGACCAGAATGATGCTCAGACCGTCGGCCTTAAACTGGTTAATCAGTTGATAGATCTCTTTCTTCGCGCCCACGTCCACGCCGCGGGTTGGCTCGTCGAGGATCAGCACTTTCGGGCGCGTCATCAACCCGCGCGCAATCGCCACTTTCTGCTGATTCCCGCCGGATAACAGGCCAATCGCCTGCTCCATCGACGGGGTTTTGACGTTAAAGAGGCGGATAAAATCGCTGACCGCCTGCTGTTCGTCTTTATGCTTCAGGCTTCCACCGCTATGGCTGAAATAGCGCAGCGCGGTCAGGGACATGTTCTCTTTTACCGACATGCCCAGCACCAGGCCATCGCGTTTGCGGTCTTCGGAGATATAGACGATGCCGTTCGCCAGACCATCCTGCGGAGAGCGGGTGACCACTTCATGGCCGTCAAGGGTGACATAACCGCTGGTGCGCGGCAGTGCGCCGTACAATACTTTCATCAACTCGGTACGTCCGGCACCCATCAAGCCCGCCACGCCCAGGATCTCGCCCTGGCGCAGGGTAAAGGTCACGTCGTTCACACCCGGACCGCAGAGGTTGTCTACCTTCAGGCGGATCTCTCCCGGCGCTTTATCCAGATGCGGATATTGATCTTCAAGCTTACGTCCCACCATCATTTCAATGAGCGTATCTTCGGTCAGCGTAGCCACTTCGCGCTCGGCAATAAACTGCCCGTCACGGAAAACGGTGACGTCGTCGCAGATCTCGAAGATCTCTTTCATGCGGTGAGAGATATAGACAATCCCGCGCCCCTGCGACTTCAGCTCGCGGATAACGCGGAACAGGGATTCGGTTTCGGTATCGGTCAGGGCGTCGGTCGGTTCATCCATAATGATGACCTTCGACTCAAAGCTCAGCACCTTCGCGATTTCCACCATCTGCTGATCGCCAATCGACAAATCGCCTACCAGACGGTCGCTCTTAAAGCGCAGGTTCAGCTTCGCCAGCAGCTTGTCCGCTTCGGCATACATAGTTTTCCAGTCGATTTTGCCGAACCGGTTAACAAACTCGCGGCCGAGGAAGATGTTTTCCGCAATGGTGAGCTGCGGGATCAGGTTCAGCTCCTGGTGAATAATGCCGATACCCGCTTCCTGAGAAGATTTCGGGCCAGTGAAGGTGGTTTCTTTACCCAGCCAGAGGAGTGAACCGGCATCGCGTTGATAGATACCGGTCAGCACTTTCATCATGGTGGATTTGCCGGCGCCGTTTTCCCCCACCAGCGCCATTACGCGCCCGGGGTAGACGTTCAGCGCCGCGCCGGAGAGGGCTTTTACGCCCGGGAACGACTTATCGATCCCTTTGAGTTGCAGTAATGCGTCCATGATGGCCTCAGAAGGTGACGCCAGCACAGAGAATGATATTCGCATACGGGGAACACTCCCCGCTGCGAATTACCGCCTGACTGTCTGCGGTTTGTTGTTTGAACTGCTCGTGCGTTGTGTAACGAATTTCTATGGTGTTTCCCTGGTGTTGTTGCAGTTGCTCAATATGGCTGAGCAACGTTTCGTGGAGTTGCGGATTATGTTGTTTGATTTCCGCCGCGAGAATGGCTGCCTCAACCTGCATCTCCGCCGTCACGACTTCCAGTACCTGCATAAACGAAGGAACACCCTGCGTTAACGCCATATCAATACGGGTTGTGCTGCGCGGAACCGGTAAGCCTGCATCGCAAACCACCAGCGTATCGGTATGCCCAAGACGGGAAATAACCGATGAGATTTCTGAGTTGAGTACCGTGCCTTTCTTCATTTTCTTGCTCCACTAGCGAAACGTTTCGCTAAAAGTAGTGTAGCGCCAGAAATGTTCAGAAAACCATCATGACGTAACAGATTTGTGATCGACGTCGAAACGTTTCGCTAAGTGAAATATTGATGGGAGAAATAGCCCGACGGCGCTTCACTTGCACGGGCCTACGGGTTTGGTAGGCCGGGTAAGCGCAGCGCCACCCGGCATTTTCGAAAGGACTTAAATCTCGACCTGCGTACCCAGCTCTATCACGCGGTTAGGCGGGATCTCAAACTGGTCAGGCGCGCGCAGGGCGTTACGCTGCAGGATCAGGTACAGCTTGCCGCGCAGGCGCAAATACCAAGGGCGCTTGCCGATGATAAGCGATTCGTGAGACATAAAGAACGACGTCTCCATCATCCGGCAGCTCAGCCCTTCAAGACCGCAGCGGTGGAACACCTCTTCCACGTTTGGCGTTTCACGCCAGCCGTAGCTCGCCACCACGCGCCAGAATGTCGGGGAGAGCTGCTCGATTTGCACGCGACGCACGTTGTGAACGTAAGGCGCATCTTCAGTGCGCAGCGTCAGCAGGATCACGCGCTCGTGCAGCACTTTGTTGTGCTTGAGGTTATGCATCAGCGCGAAGGGAATGACGTTCAGGGCGCGAGACATGTACACCGCTGTGCCAGGCACGCGGACCGGCGGGGATTTCTCCAGAGAAGCGATCATCGCCTCAAGAGAGTTCCCGTGCTCGTGCATGCGGCGCAGCAGGCGGAAGCGCTCGCTTTTCCAGGTGGTCATGACGATAAACATCACCAGACCCAGCGTCAGCGGCAGCCAGCCGCCGGAGACAATCTTGTCGAGGTTTGCGGAGAACAGCGGCACGTCAATGCACAGGAAGCCCACCAGAATCATCGCCACGAGGAATTTATTCCAGTGCCAGTTTCGGTACGCCACCGTGGTAGAGAGAAGCGATGTCAGCACCATCGTACCGGTTACCGCAATACCGTACGCCGCCGCCAGGTTGCTGGAGTGCTCGAAGCTGACGATAACAATCACAACCGCGAAATAGAGCAGCCAGTTAACGAACGGGATATAGATCTGGCCCGACTCCATCTCAGAGGTATGGATGATGCGCATCGGTGAGAGATACCCCAGACGCACGGCCTGGCGCGTCAGAGAAAACACGCCGGAAATCACCGCCTGGGAGGCAATGACGGTCGCCAGCGTCGCCAGAATCAGCATCGGCACCAGCGCCCAGTCAGGCGCCAGCAGGAAGAACGGGTTCTTGATCGCTTCCGGATTTTTAAGTAACAGCGCGCCCTGGCCAAAGTAGTTCAGCACCAGCGACGGCAGTACCACAATAAACCAGGCCACGCGGATAGGCAGTTTCCCGAAGTGACCCATGTCAGCATATAGCGCTTCAACGCCGGTAATGGAGAGCACGACGGCACCCAGCGCCACGAAGGAAACCACTTTGTATTCAAGGAAGAAATGCACGGCCCAGTAAGGGTTTAGCGCATGCAGCACTTCCGGATTCGCGATAATGCTGCGCAAACCAAGCGCGGCCAGGATCAGGAACCAGGCCAGCATAATCGGCGCAAACAGTTTGCCCACCAGCCCGGTACCGTGCTTCTGGATCATAAACAGCAGCGTCAGGACAATAATGGCCAGAGGAACAACCCATGAATCGAGCTGCGGGGCAATAATTTCCAGCCCCTCTATCGCCGAGAGGACCGAAATCGCGGGCGTGATAACCACCTCTCCGTAGAAGAAGCTGCCGCCAATCAGGCCGATAATCACCAGAACGGAGGTCATTCTGGCTGAGGTGTTGCGCCCTGCAAGGGACATCAGGGTCAGGATCCCGCCTTCACCTGCGTTATCAGCACGCATAACGAAGGAGAGATATTTAACGGAAACCACCAGGATCAGCAGCCAGAAGATGAGGGACAGGAAGCCAAATACGGCATCGCGCTCAACACCAAAGCCAAACTGGCCGGACAGACATTCACGAAGCGTATAAAGCGGGCTGGTGCCAATATCACCGTAGACAACCCCGATCGCCGCAAGCGTTATTGCGGGTAATGATTGCTTATTATCAGTGCTCATAGACTAGTCTTTTCGTTTAAATAACAAATGTGTTCCTGGTCCCTTGGCCCACAAAAAGCGCACAGTATGCACGATTCATTGCAAAATCGTACCCCTAAATGCAACCGCATTAATGTAGCGCAAAGAAAATTGCGCCGCACTTCAGTCTATTACCAGCCCTGACTGAAACGTCTATACTCGCTTCAATTGGCCGCCACGACGGCGAAAGGATGCAAAACTATTATGGCTCACTCACATTTATTAGCAGAAAGAATTTCCCGCCTTAGCAGCGCGCTGGAGAAAGGCCTTTTCGAGCGTAGCCACGCCATTCGCCTCTGTTTACTGGCGGCGTTGAGCGGCGAGAGCGTGTTTTTGCTGGGTCCGCCGGGCATTGCCAAAAGCCTGATTGCCCGCAGGCTAAAATTTGCTTTTCAGAACGCCCGCGCCTTCGAATATCTCATGACCCGGTTTTCCACCCCAGAAGAAGTTTTTGGCCCGCTTTCCATTCAGGCACTGAAAGATGAGGGGCGCTATCAGCGTCTGACAGAAGGGTATCTTCCGGAGGCTGAAATTGTCTTTCTTGATGAGATCTGGAAAGCGGGACCGGCCATTCTGAACACCCTGCTCACGGCGATAAACGAACGTCGGTTCCGCAACGGCGCCAGTGAAGAAAAAATCCCAATGCGCCTGCTGGTGGCCGCCTCAAACGAACTGCCTGAAGCCGACAGCAGCCTGGAAGCGCTGTATGACCGTATGCTGATCCGCCTGTGGCTGGACAAAGTACAGGATAAATCCAACTTCCGCTCCATGCTGGTCAGCCAGCAGGACGAGAGCGAAAATCCGGTACCCGCTTCGCTACAGGTGACGGATGAGGAGTACCACCAGTGGCAGCAGGATATTGGCAAAATCAAATTGCCGGACGCGGTATTCGAGCTGATCTATCTGCTGCGTCAGCAGCTTGATCACCTTCCCTCGGCGCCCTATGTCTCCGATCGCCGCTGGAAAAAAGCGATCCGTCTGCTGCAGGCCAGCGCCCTGTTCAGCGGCCGCGATGCCGTGGCGCCCATCGATCTGATCCTGCTGAAAGACTGCCTCTGGCACGACGCGGAAGGCATGAACCTGATGCAGCAGCAGCTTGACGTTTTGATGACCGGACACGCCTGGGGACAGCAGGCGATGCTCAATCAGTTGGGGGCGATTGCCCAGCGGCGCATCCAGCTCCAGCAGCAGCAAAGTGATAAAACCGCGCTGAAAGTGAATCGCCTGGGGGGGATGTTCGCACGCAAACCGCACTATGAATTACCCACCGAACTAACCACCCCGACGCTGACCCTGCTGCTCCAGCAGCCGCTTAAGCTGCATGATATGCAGGTGGTGCACGTGACGATTGAGCGTGAGGCGCTGGCACAGTGGCTGGATAAGGGCGGAGAGATCCGTGGAAAGCTCAACGGCATCGGTTTCGCGCAGCCGCTGAATATGGAAGTGGACAGCAGCCAGCACCTGGTGATCCGCGACGTCAGCCTGCAGGGCTCGCGTCTCGCGCTGCCGGGAACCGCCTCTGACAGCGTCCCCGAGGAGATTAAGCAGCAGCTGGACGCGCTGGATACGGAATGGCACCAGCAGCACACCCGCTTTAGCGAGCAGCAAAAATGCCTCTTTATTCATAGTGACTGGCTAGGTCGCATCGAAGCCAGCCTGCAGGACGTCAGCGCGCAGATTAAACAGGCGCGTCAATGCTAACTCTGGATACGCTTAACGTCATGCTGGCCGTCAGCGAGGAAGGGTTGATCGAAGAAGTGGTCATAACCCTTCTGGCTTCGCCGCAGCTGGCAGCCTTCTTTGAAAAATTTCCGAAGCTCAAAAAAGCGATGACGGACGATCTTCCGCGCTGGCGGGAAAATTTGCGTCAGCGGTTCAGGGAGACCGAAGTTCCGCCTGAGCTAACGGAAGAGGTGGCCTGTTATCAGCAGTGCCAGCGGCTCTCCACATCGCAGTTTATCGTTCAGCTTCCGCAAACCCTCACGCTGCTCGACAAGGTCCACTCTCCGTTTGCCAGCCAGGCCCGGGCGCTGGTCACGGATAACGCCACGTTCACTCCCGCACTGCACACCCTCTTCTTACAGCGCTGGCGCCTCAGCCTGGTGGTGCAGGCCACGACGCTAAACCAGCAGCTGCTGGACGAAGAGCGCGAACAGCTGCTCAGTGAAGTTCAGGAGCGCATGACCTTAAGCGGCCAGCTTGAGCAGGTGCTGGTGGAGAATGAAAACGCCGCAGGGCGTCTCTGGGATATGAGCGCAGGCCAGCTCCGGCGCGGGGACTATCAGTTGATCGTCAAGTACGGCGATTTTCTGACGCAGCAGCCCGAGCTGATGAAGCTTGCAGAACAGCTGGGTCGCTCAAGGGAGGCAAAGTCGGTCCCAAAGAAAGATGCCCCCATGGAGACTTTCCGCACCCTGGTGCGCGAACCGGCTACCGTGCCGGAGCAGGTCGACGGGCTCCAGCAGAGTGATGACATTTTACGCCTGCTGCCCACGGAACTGAGCACGCTCGGGATGACCGAGCTGGAGTATGAGTTTTACCGTCGGCTGGTGGAAAAACAGCTCCTCACCTACCGGCTGCACGGCGAAGCCTGGCGCGAGAAGGTAAGCCAGCGTCCTGTGGTTCATCAGGATTTTGATGAACAGCCGCGCGGGCCATTCATAGTTTGCGTGGATACGTCCGGCTCGATGGGTGGGTTTAACGAGCAGTGTGCGAAGGCGTTCTGTCTGGCACTGATGCGCGTGGCGCTCGCCGATCGCCGTCGCTGCTTCATCATGCTGTTCTCCAGCGAAGTCGTGGGCTATGAGCTGACGAACCAGCAGGGGATCGAGCAGGCAATCCGCTTCCTGAGCCAGCGTTTTCGCGGTGGAACCGATCTGGCAAGCTGTTTTCGCAGCATAGTGGAGCGTATGCAGGGCGGCGACTGGTACGACGCTGACGCAGTGGTGATTTCCGATTTTATCGCCCAGCGGCTGCCGGATGATGTGGTCAATAAGGTGAAGGAATTACAGCGGGTGCATCAACACCGTTTTCATGCGGTGGCGATGTCCGCCCATGGAAAACCCGGCATCATGCGCATCTTCGATCATATCTGGCGCTTTGATACCGGGCTGCGTAGCCGCCTGCTCAGACGCTGGCAGCGTTAATTACAGAAGAGAGCCAACGCTTTCACGTACCTGCTGCGGCCAGACGCCACACTGAACCTGACCGATATGAGGTAATTGCAGCAGCAGCATGGTCAGACGGGACTGGCCGATACCGCCGCCAATCGTCTGTGGCATTTCGCCGCGCAGCAGCGCCTGGTGCCACTCGAGTTTGAGACGGTCTTCATCACCGGTGACCGCCAGTTGGCGCTTCAGCGCGTCAGCATCCACGCGGATCCCCATAGAAGAGAGCTCGAATGCGTCTTCCAGTATCGGGTTCCAGACAAGAATATCGCCGTTCAGCCCGGCAAATTCGCCATCACCCACAGTACTCCAGTCATCATAATCAGGCGCACGAACGTCGTGGCGCTTACCGTCAGACAGCTTGCCGCCGATACCGATCAGGAACACAGCACCTAATTCTTTGGCGATCGCACGCTCGCGGCCTTTGGCATCCAGATCCGGGAAACGGGTCAGCAGTTCCTGGCTGTGGACAAAGTGGATCGTATCCGGCAGGAACGTTGCCAGACCAAACTCTTTGCTCACTGCCGCTTCGGTTGCTTTGATCCCGGCGTAGATCGCCTCAACGGTGGATTTCAGCGTACCGATATGACGTTCACCATCACCCATTACGCGCTCCCAGTCCCACTGGTCAACGTAAACGGAATGAATCGGTGAAAGGCGATCTTCATCGGGGCGAAGGGCTTTCATGTGCGTGTAGAGCCCTTCGCCCGCGCTGAAGTCGTGTTGTCCCAGGGTCTGACGCTTCCACTTCGCCAGTGAATGAACCACTTCGAACTGGGCGTCTGGCAGTGTTTTCACTTTCACCTGTACCGCTTTTTCGCATCCAGAAAGGTTATCCTGCGTCCCGTCACCCACGCGGCTGAGGATAGGTGCCTGGACTTCAATCAGCCCAAGCTTCTCTTCCAGCTGGCGGGAAAAATGGGATTTTACGAAACTGATCTGGCGTTGTTTTGCGATGTAAGCGGTTTTCATTATTTATACTCCTGCGTCCTGTTGATATTGATTAAGCAACAGAAACGGCGCCTTATTCAATAACCCATCAACAAAAAGCCACCTTCATTTTTGATTCGATAAAATATGGCGCTAGAATAGAGTGATTCATTAATCTTCATAAGAAAAAGCTATGGAAAATTATCAGATCGACAATCTCGACCGCGGCATTCTGGAGGCCTTAATGGCTAATGCCCGCACCGCCTATGCCGAACTGGCAAAACAGTTTGGCGTCAGCCCGGGAACCATTCACGTTCGCGTAGAAAAGATGAAACAGGCAGGGATCATTACCGGTGCGCGCATTGACGTCAGCCCTAAGCAGCTGGGTTACGACGTCTGCTGCTTCATCGGCATCATTCTTAAAAGCGCCAAAGACTACCCTTCTGCCCTGGCGAAACTGAACGCGCTGGATGAAGTCACCGAGGCGTACTACACCACCGGGCACTACAGCATCTTTATTAAAGTTATGTGCCGATCCATCGACGCGCTCCAGCAGGTACTTATCAACAAGATCCAAACAATAGATGAAATTCAGTCCACCGAGACCCTGATCTCCTTGCAAAACCCGATCATGCGTACCATCCGCCCGTGATCGGGCAAATTCATTCCCACATTTTCCACAGGTAGATCCCAGCTCGTTCACAGCGTACAATGGCCCTCTCTTTATCTGAGCGAGCGATCAATGGCGGACATTACCCTTATCAGCGGCAGCACCCTTGGTGGTGCGGAATACGTAGCGGAACATCTGGCTGAAAAGCTGGAAGAGGCGGGCTTTTCCACGGAAACCCTGCACGGCCCGTTGCTTGAAGATCTCCCGACTGACGGGGTCTGGCTGCTGATCACCTCCACGCACGGCGCGGGGGATCTGCCGGATAATCTGCAACCTTTATATGACGAACTGCTGGAACAGCAGCCCGACCTGTCAAACGTCCGTTTTGGCGCAGTGGGGATCGGCAGTCGTGAATATGACACCTTTTGCGGGGCAATAGAGAAAGTCGAAGCCGCTGTGACCTCCTGCGGAGCAAAACAGCTGGGTGAAACGCTCAAGATCAACATCCTCGATCATGACATTCCGGAGGATCCAGCCGAGATCTGGCTCGCGGAATGGAAAAATTTACTCAAAAATGATTAAAGATCGCGCGAACAGATGTGGATAACTCTGGTTAAAAGCTCGTATTAACCCGTAGTTATCCAAATAACAACCGTAGCGCAGTTTTTGGCCTGTGTATAAAGTCGCGATCTGATCCCAGCTTATACGGTCCAGGATCACCGATCATTCACAGCAAACGATCCTTTCTAACTGCATGATCTTCTTTATGAGATCGGACTTATCCACACAGGTTCGCGATCCTAATAAGAGATCACAATAGAACAGATCTCTAAATAAAAAGATCTTCTTTTTAATAGCCCAGGATCCCAATGCTTTCTCGAAAGACTAAAGTTGAGTAGAATCCACGGCCCGGGCTTCAATCCATTTTCATACCGCTTTACGCGAGGCAGACCACCATGTTTTATCAGGATCCTTTTGACGTCATCATCATTGGCGGGGGTCACGCAGGCACTGAGGCCGCAATGGCCGCAGCGCGAATGGGTCAGCAGACCCTGCTTTTGACACACAATATCGACACGCTGGGACAAATGTCCTGTAATCCGGCGATTGGCGGCATTGGGAAAGGACACCTGGTAAAAGAAGTGGATGCACTTGGCGGCCTGATGGCGAAAGCGATCGATCGGGCCGGCATCCAGTTTAGGATACTAAACGCGAGTAAAGGTCCCGCTGTGCGTGCGACCCGTGCTCAGGCAGACCGCGTACTTTACCGTCAGGCGGTGCGTACCGCCCTGGAGAATCAGCCGAACCTGATGATCTTCCAGCAGGCGGTTGAAGATCTAATCGTTGAGAACGATCGCGTCGTGGGTGCCGTGACTCAGATGGGCCTCAAATTCCGCGCCAAAGCAGTGGTGCTGACCGTGGGTACATTCCTTGACGGTAAAATTCATATCGGTCTGGATAACTACAGCGGCGGCCGTGCTGGCGATCCGCCGTCTATACCATTGTCTCGCCGTCTGCGAGAACTGCCGCTGCGCGTTAGCCGCCTGAAAACCGGTACGCCGCCGCGTATTGATGCGCGCACCATTGATTTCAGCGTGCTGGCGCAACAGCACGGTGATAACCCAATGCCGGTCTTCTCGTTCATGGGCAATGCGGCACAGCATCCGCAGCAGGTGCCGTGCTATATCACGCATACCAACGAGAAAACCCACGACGTGATCCGCAATAACCTCGATCGCAGCCCCATGTACGCCGGCGTGATCGAAGGGATCGGTCCGCGCTACTGCCCGTCGATCGAGGACAAAGTGATGCGCTTCGCCGATCGCAACCAGCACCAGATCTTCCTGGAGCCGGAAGGGCTGACCTCGAACGAAATTTACCCGAACGGCATCTCCACCAGCCTGCCGTTTGACGTGCAGATGCAAATTGTTCGCTCAATGCAGGGCATGGAGAACGCAAAAATCGTTCGCCCTGGCTACGCTATTGAGTACGATTTCTTCGATCCGCGTGACCTGAAGCCAACCCTGGAGAGCAAATTCGTCCACGGTCTGTTCTTTGCGGGTCAGATTAACGGCACCACCGGCTACGAAGAAGCGGCTGCGCAGGGCCTGCTTGCCGGTCTGAACGCCGCGCGCTTCTCTGCTGAGAAAGAGGGCTGGGCACCCGGCCGTTCTCAGGCGTATCTGGGCGTGCTGGTTGACGATCTCTGCACGCTGGGTACCAAAGAACCGTACCGTATGTTTACCTCTCGCGCGGAATATCGCCTGATGCTGCGTGAAGATAACGCCGACCTGCGTTTGACCGAAATCGGCCGCGAGCTGGGTCTGGTCGATGACGAACGCTGGGCGCGCTTTAACGAGAAGCTGGAGCGCATTGAACAGGAACGTCAGCGCCTGAAAACCACCTGGGTGAATCCGCAGGCGGAAACCGCTGCCGAAGTAAACGCTCACTTAACCGCGCCGCTGTCGCGCGAGGCCAGCGGTGAAGATTTGTTGCGCCGTCCTGAAGTCACCTACGAGAACCTGGTCAAACTGACTGCGTTCGCGCCGGGCCTGGAAGATGCTGAAGCGGCAGAGCAGGTTGAGATCCAGGTTAAGTACGAAGGTTACATCGCGCGTCAGCAGGATGAGATCGAAAAACAGCAGCGTAACGAAAACACGCTGCTGCCGGAAATGCTGGACTACCGCCAGGTGACTGGCCTTTCCAACGAAGTGATCGCCAAGCTGAACGATCACAAACCGGTCTCGATCGGCCAAGCCTCACGTATCTCCGGCGTCACGCCTGCAGCGATTTCCATTCTGCTGGTGTGGCTGAAAAAGCAGGGCATGCTGCGCCGTAGCGCGTAAGGCCCGGAATATTGCCCGGTGGCGCAGCGCTTACCGGGCCTACTGAACCCGTAGGGCGGGTAAGCCAAGTGCCACCCGCCACCTAAGTTTTCCAACAGGTATTCACCGTGCTCAACAAACTCTCTCGTCTGCTGGATCAGGCAGGTATTTCGCTCACCGATCACCAGAAAAATCAGCTGGTGGCCTATGTCGATATGCTGAACAAATGGAATAAAGCGTACAACCTGACGTCTGTTCGCGACCCCAACGAGATGCTCGTTCGCCACATTCTCGACAGCATCGTGGTTGCCCCTTATCTGAAAGGTGAGCGTTTTATCGACGTGGGGACGGGCCCTGGTCTGCCGGGCATTCCGCTGTCGATTGTTCGCCCTGAGAGCCATTTCACGCTTCTGGACAGTCTTGGCAAGCGTGTGCGCTTTTTACGTCAGGTACAGCATGAGCTGAAGCTTGAAAATATTACGCCCGTGCAGAGCAGGGTAGAGGCGTTCCCGGCAGAGCCGCCGTTTGACGGGGTTATCAGCCGCGCATTTGCGTCGCTCAATGATATGGTGAGCTGGTGCAAGCACTTACCTGCTGAGAATGGTCGCTTTTATGCGCTAAAAGGGCAGTTGCCAGGCGATGAGATTGAACAGATTCCGGACGGTTTTGCTGTTGAATCCATCGAGAAATTAAACATTCCTCAGCTCGATGGCGAACGTCATCTGGTGATAATTAAGCCAAACAATTTTTAAAAAATTAATAAAAAATGTGGAATTTGTGCTGTTCTTCGCATGTTAAAAAGCAGCACAACTACAGGGGATTTACTGGTGAGCTTTTAACCTCGTTTTCACTAAGGTTTTTCTTCTGGTTAACCTGGCGACTATTCTTCCCTTGGAAGATAGTCATCTGTGAAAATATAAGTCTGCTAAAAGTGGAAAGCAGTAACCAGAACGCAATGTTAATTATTTATTAAGAATGTCAATAAAACGTTTTTATTGTGTACCGGGCTGTTTTGAAAATAGTTGCGACATTTTGCTTTTAATTTCATAAAGATAAATTTCTGCGATTTGCGCCTTTGATAAATACAACCTTATCGCAAATGTGTGTTTTGTGATCTCGTGCACGCTTTATCGACAACGTTTTCGCGCTGTTTGCAGTTTTGGTCGAAGGTTGGTGCTTTGCTCGAAAGTTAAAAAATAGCGGTGGGGAAAAATATTTAAACATTTATTCACCTTTTCGCTACTTAATGTTTGAAATCACGGGTGCGCACCGTATAATTTGACCGCTTTTTGATGCTTGACTCTGAGCCTTAAAGGACGTTTTATACGACACGCGGCATACCTCGAAGGGAGCAGGAGTAAAAACGTGATGTCTGTGTCGCTCTTGAGTAGAAACGTTGCTCGTAAGCTTCTGTTCATTCAGTTTCTGGCTGTGATAGCAAGTGGACTGCTGTTTAGCCTCAAAGACCCCTTCTGGGGCATCTCCGCCGTGTGCGGGGGTTTGGCGGTTGTGCTGCCAAACGTGTTGTTTATGATTTTTGCCTGGCGTCATCAGGCGCATACACCCGCCAAAGGCCGCGTGGCCTGGTCCTTCGCTCTCGGCGAAGTGTGTAAGGTGTTGCTGACCTTTGCTCTACTGGTGATGGCGCTGGCGGTTTTGAAAGTGGTCTTCATGCCGCTGATAGCAACGTGGGTTTTGGTGCTGGTGGTACAAGTTCTGGCTCCAGCTGTAATCAATAACAAAGGGTAAAAGGCATCATGGCTTCAGAAAATATGACGCCGCAGGATTACATAGGTCACCATCTGAATAACCTTCAGTTGGACCTGCGTACATTCTCGCTGGTGGATCCACATAACCCCCCGGTCACCTTCTGGACGATCAACATCGACTCCATGTTCTTCTCGGTGGTTTTGGGTCTTCTGTTCCTGGCCATGTTCCGCGGTGTTGCTAAACGAGCGACCAGCGGTGTACCAGGGAAATTCCAGACC
Organism: Enterobacter sp. 148H3; assembly: GCF_034107425.1. Lineage (NCBI taxonomy): Bacteria > Pseudomonadati > Pseudomonadota > Gammaproteobacteria > Enterobacterales > Enterobacteriaceae > Enterobacter > Enterobacter sp. 148H3. The sequence goes on from NZ_JAWNEI010000008.1 coordinate 20,106, forward strand.
TTCATCGAAATGATCATCGGCTTCGTCCATGGCAGCGTCAAAGACATGTACCATGGCAAGAGCAAGCTGATTGCTCCGCTGGCCCTGACCGTGTTCGTTTGGGTCTTCCTGATGAACCTGATGGACCTGCTGCCAATCGATCTGCTGCCGTTTATCGGTGAGCACATTTTCGGCCTGCCAGCGCTGCGTGTTGTACCGTCTGCGGACGTGAACATCACCCTGTCGATGGCGCTGGGCGTATTTATCCTGATTCTTTTCTACAGCATCAAAATGAAAGGCGTAAGCGGCTTTGTGAAAGAGCTTACCTTGCAGCCGTTCAACCACTGGGCGTTTATTCCGGTCAACCTGATCCTGGAAGGCGTTAGCCTGCTGTCCAAACCTGTTTCACTGGGTCTGCGACTGTTCGGCAACATGTATGCGGGTGAGCTGATTTTCATTCTGATCGCGGGTCTTCTGCCGTGGTGGTCACAGTGGGTTCTGAATGTGCCGTGGGCCATTTTCCACATCCTGATCATTACGCTGCAAGCCTTTATCTTCATGGTTCTGACGATCGTCTATCTGTCGATGGCGTCTGAAGAGCACTGATTTTTTACCAACACTACTACGTTTTAATTGAAACAAACTGGAGACTGTCATGGAAAACCTGAATATGGATCTGCTGTACATGGCTGCCGCTGTGATGATGGGTCTGGCGGCTATCGGTGCTGCGATCGGTATCGGCATCCTCGGGGGCAAATTCCTGGAAGGCGCAGCGCGTCAACCTGATCTGATTCCTCTGCTGCGTACTCAGTTCTTTATCGTTATGGGTCTGGTGGATGCTATCCCAATGATCGCTGTAGGTCTGGGTCTGTACGTGATGTTTGCTGTCGCGTAGTAGTAGTTTTAAAACCCTAAGCCACAGATATTAAAGAGGTATTGTGCTGTGAACATGAACGCAACAATCCTCGGCCAGGCCATCGCGTTTATTCTCTTTGTCTGGTTCTGCATGAAGTATGTATGGCCGCCTTTAATGGCTGCCATCGAAAAACGTCAGAAAGAAATTGCTGACGGTCTGGCTTCTGCAGAACGCGCTAAGAAAGATTTGGACCTTGCACAGGCCAACGCGACAGACCAGCTGAAAAAAGCGAAAGCGGAAGCTCAGGTTATCATCGAACAGGCTAACAAACGCCGTTCGCAGATCCTGGACGAAGCCAAAGCTGAAGCAGAACAGGAACGTACTAAGATCGTGACACAGGCTCAGGCAGAAATTGATGCTGAGCGTAAACGTGCTCGTGAAGAACTGCGTAAGCAGGTTGCGATTCTGGCTGTTGCTGGCGCCGAGAAGATCATCGAACGTTCCGTGGATGAAGCTGCTAACAGCGACATCGTGGACAAACTTGTCGCTGAACTGTAAGGAGGGAGGGGCTGATGTCTGAATTTGTTACGGTAGCTCGCCCCTACGCCAAAGCAGCTTTTGACTTTGCTGTCGAACACCAAAATGTCGATCGCTGGCAGGATATGCTGGCGTTTGCCGCTGAGGTGACGAAAAACGAACAAATGGCTGAGTTGCTTTCCGGTGCGTTAGCACCTGAAACTCTCGCCGCGTCGTTTATCGCCGTGTGCGGAGAGCAACTGGATGCCAACGGCCAGAACCTGATTAAGGTGATGGCAGAAAATGGTCGTCTCCGTGTGCTCCCGGATGTTCTCGAGCAGTTTGAGCACTTACGTGCCCTTAGTGAAGCAACCGCTGAAGTCGAAGTGACTTCTGCGACTGAACTGAGTAATGAACAGCTTGCGAAAATCACCGCCGCGATGGAAAAACGTCTGTCACGCAAAGTTAAGCTGAATTGCAAAATCGATAAGTCTGTAATGGCAGGCGTAATCATCCGTTCGGGTGATATGGTCATTGATGGCAGCGTACGCGGCCGTCTTGAACGCCTTGCAGACGTCTTGCAGTCTTAAGGGGACTGGAGCATGCAACTGAATTCCACCGAAATCAGCGAACTGATCAAGCAGCGCATTGCTCAGTTCAGTGTTGTGAGTGAAGCTCACAACGAAGGTACTATTGTTTCTGTAAGTGACGGTGTTATCCGCATCCACGGCCTGGCCGATTGTATGCAGGGTGAGATGATTTCCCTGCCGGGTAACCGTTACGCTATCGCACTGAACCTGGAGCGCGACTCCGTAGGTGCAGTTGTGATGGGTCCATACGCTGACCTCGCCGAAGGCATGAAGGTTAAGTGTACTGGCCGTATTCTGGAAGTGCCGGTTGGCCGTGGCCTGCTGGGTCGCGTTGTTAACACCCTGGGTGCGCCAATCGACGGTAAAGGTCCGGTTGAGCACGATGGCTTCTCTCCAATCGAAGTTATCGCACCAGGTGTTATCGACCGTCAGTCCGTAGATCAGCCTGTTCAGACAGGCTATAAGTCCGTTGATGCCATGATCCCAATCGGTCGTGGTCAGCGTGAACTGATCATCGGTGACCGTCAGACCGGTAAAACCGCGATGGCTATCGACGCCATCATCAACCAGCGTGACTCCGGCATCAAATGCGTGTACGTGGCCATCGGCCAGAAAGCGTCCACCATTTCTAACGTGGTTCGTAAACTGGAAGAGCATGGCGCACTGTCTAACACCATCGTTGTGGTAGCGACCGCGTCTGAATCTGCTGCACTGCAATACCTGGCGCCATACGCCGGTTGCGCAATGGGCGAATACTTCCGTGACCGCGGTGAAGATGCGCTGATCGTATACGATGACCTGTCTAAACAGGCTGTTGCTTATCGTCAGGTTTCCCTGCTGCTCCGTCGTCCACCTGGACGTGAAGCGTTCCCTGGCGACGTATTCTACCTCCACTCTCGTCTGCTGGAGCGTGCTTCCCGCGTTAACGCGGAATACGTCGAGAACTTCACCAAAGGTGAAGTGAAGGGTAAAACGGGCTCTCTGACCGCTCTGCCGATCATTGAAACCCAGGCGGGTGACGTTTCTGCGTTCGTTCCGACCAACGTAATCTCTATTACCGATGGTCAGATCTTCCTGGAAACCAACCTGTTTAACTCCGGTATTCGTCCGGCAGTTAACCCGGGTATCTCCGTATCCCGTGTTGGTGGTGCTGCTCAGACCAAGATCATCAAGAAACTGTCCGGTGGTATCCGTACCGCGCTGGCACAGTATCGTGAACTGGCTGCGTTCTCTCAGTTCGCATCCGATCTGGACGAAGCAACCCGTAAACAGCTGAGCCACGGTCAGAAAGTGACCGAGCTGCTGAAGCAAAAACAGTACGCACCAATGTCTGTTGCTCAGCAGGGCCTGGTACTGTTCGCGGCTGAACGCGGTTACCTCGAAGATGTGGAACTGGCGAAAATCGGTAGCTTCGAAGCCGCTCTGCTGGCTTACGTCGACCGTGATCACGCTCCGCTGATGCAAGAGATCAACCAGACCGGTGGCTATAACGACGAAATCGAAGGCAAGCTGAAAGCTATCCTCGATTCCTTCAAAGCAACCCAATCCTGGTAATCGTCCGGCGGCTTGTCTCAGGACAAGCCGCCTGGCATTGAGGAGAAGCTCATGGCCGGCGCAAAAGAGATACGTAGTAAGATCGCAAGCGTCCAGAACACGCAAAAGATCACTAAAGCGATGGAGATGGTCGCCGCTTCCAAAATGCGTAAATCGCAGGATCGCATGGCGGCCAGCCGTCCTTATGCAGAAACCATGCGCAAAGTGATTGGTCACCTTGCAAACGGTAATCTGGAATATAAGCACCCTTACCTGGAAGAACGCGACGTTAAGCGCGTGGGCTACCTGGTGGTGTCGACCGACCGTGGTCTGTGTGGCGGCTTGAACATTAACCTGTTCAAAAAACTGCTGGCGGATATGAAAGCATGGTCTGAAAAAGGCGTTCAGTGCGATATCGCAATGATCGGCTCTAAAGGCGTCTCTTTCTTTAACTCCGTTGGTGGCAACATTGTCGCTCAGGTGACCGGTATGGGTGATAACCCGTCCCTGTCCGAACTGATCGGCCCGGTTAAAGTGATGTTGCAGGCTTATGATGAAGGCCGTCTGGACAGACTGTACGTTGTCAGCAACAAATTCATTAACACCATGTCTCAGGTTCCAACGCTCACTCAGATGCTGCCGTTACCGGCATCAGAAGATGGCGAGCTGAAGCAAAAAACCTGGGATTACCTGTATGAACCCGATCCGAAACCGCTGCTGGATACCCTGCTGCGTCGTTACGTTGAATCTCAGGTTTATCAGGGCGTTGTAGAAAACCTGGCCAGCGAGCAGGCCGCACGAATGGTGGCGATGAAAGCCGCGACCGATAATGGCGGCAGCCTGATTAAAGAGCTGCAGTTGGTTTACAACAAAGCTCGTCAGGCCAGCATTACTCAGGAACTCACCGAGATCGTCTCGGGGGCCGCCGCGGTTTAACCAGGTTTACGAATTACGTAGAGGATTCAAGATGGCTACTGGAAAGATTGTCCAGGTAATCGGCGCCGTGGTGGACGTCGAGTTCCCTCAGGACGCCGTACCACGCGTGTACGACGCGCTTGAGGTACAGAATGGTAACGAGAGCCTGGTGCTGGAAGTTCAGCAGCAGCTCGGCGGCGGTATCGTGCGTACCATCGCGATGGGTTCTTCCGACGGTCTGCGTCGTGGTCTGGAAGTAAAAGACCTTGAGCACCCGATCGAAGTCCCGGTAGGTAAAGCAACACTGGGTCGTATCATGAACGTATTGGGTCAGCCAATCGACATGAAAGGCGACATCGGTGAAGAAGAGCGTTGGGCTATCCACCGCGCGGCACCTTCCTACGAAGAGCTGTCCAGCTCTCAGGAACTGCTGGAAACCGGTATCAAAGTTATCGACCTGATGTGTCCATTTGCGAAGGGCGGTAAAGTTGGTCTGTTCGGTGGTGCGGGTGTAGGTAAAACCGTAAACATGATGGAGCTGATCCGTAACATCGCAATCGAGCACTCCGGTTACTCTGTGTTTGCGGGTGTAGGTGAACGTACTCGTGAGGGTAACGACTTCTACCACGAAATGACCGACTCCAACGTTCTGGACAAAGTATCCCTGGTTTACGGCCAGATGAACGAGCCACCTGGAAACCGTCTGCGCGTTGCGCTGACCGGCCTGACAATGGCTGAGAAGTTCCGTGACGAAGGCCGTGACGTTCTGCTGTTCGTTGATAACATCTATCGTTACACCCTGGCCGGTACGGAAGTATCTGCACTGCTGGGTCGTATGCCTTCAGCGGTAGGCTACCAGCCTACGCTGGCGGAAGAGATGGGTGTTCTTCAGGAACGTATCACCTCTACCAAAACCGGTTCTATCACCTCCGTTCAGGCGGTATACGTACCTGCGGATGACTTGACTGACCCATCTCCAGCAACCACCTTTGCGCACTTAGATGCAACCGTGGTACTGAGCCGTCAGATCGCGTCTCTGGGTATCTACCCGGCCGTTGACCCGCTGGACTCCACCAGCCGTCAGCTGGATCCACTGGTTGTTGGTCAGGAGCACTACGACACCGCGCGTGGCGTACAGTCTCTTCTGCAGCGTTACCAGGAACTGAAAGACATCATCGCCATCCTGGGTATGGATGAACTGTCTGAAGAAGACAAACTGGTGGTAGCACGTGCGCGTAAGATCCAGCGCTTCCTGTCCCAGCCGTTCTTCGTTGCGGAAGTATTCACCGGTTCTCCAGGTAAATACGTTTCCCTGAAAGACACCATCCGTGGCTTTAAAGGCATCATGGAAGGCGAATACGATCACCTGCCAGAGCAGGCGTTCTACATGGTTGGTTCCATCGAAGAAGCTGTGGAAAAAGCCAAAAAACTTTAACGCCTTAATCGGAGGGTGATATGGCAATGACTTACCACCTGGACGTCGTCAGCGCAGAGCAACAAATGTTCTCTGGTCTGGTCGAGAAAATCCAGGTAACGGGTAGTGAAGGTGAACTGGGTATTTTCCCGGGTCACGCACCGCTGCTCACCGCCATTAAGCCTGGTATGATCCGCATCGTTAAACAGTTCGGTCACGAAGAGTTTATCTATCTGTCCGGCGGCATTCTTGAAGTGCAGCCTGGCAGTGTGACCGTTCTGGCCGATACCGCTATTCGTGGCCAGGATCTCGACGAAGCGCGAGCCCTGGAGTCGAAGCGTAAGGCTGAAGAGCACATTAACAGCTCTCATGGTGACGTGGATTACGCTCAGGCGTCTGCGGAGCTGGCCAAAGCGATCGCGAAACTGCGCGTTATCGAGTTGACCAAAAAAGCGATGTAACACCGGCTTGAAAAGCACAAAAGCCAGTCTGGATACCAGGCTGGCTTTTTTTTTCGGCCTTAATTCATGATGAAAAAGATGTAGAATTTTAAGCATCAAACGTTTTTACTTCACACTCAAACTACCGTCAGGATGCGTATGTCAAACAGTGCGATGAGCGTGGTGATCCTTGCCGCAGGCAAAGGGACCCGCATGTATTCCGATCTGCCTAAAGTGCTTCACACGCTTGCTGGAAAGCCAATGGTGCAGCATGTCATTGATGCAGCGAATGAACTGGGTGCCAATCAGGTCCACCTGGTCTACGGCCACGGCGGCGATCTTCTTAAAAAGACGCTGAGCGACGACAAGCTCAACTGGGTGCTTCAGGCCGAACAGCTGGGCACAGGTCATGCGATGCAGCAGGCAGCACCGTTCTTTGCGGATGACGAAGACATTTTGATGCTCTACGGCGATGTCCCGCTGATCTCCGTTGAAACCCTGACTCGCCTGCGTGAAGCCAAACCGCAGGGCGGCATCGGTTTATTAACCGTCGTGCTGGACGATCCAACCGGTTATGGCCGTATCACCCGTGAAAACGGTAACGTCACGGGTATTGTTGAGCACAAAGATGCCAGCGATGAACAGCGCCAGATTCAGGAGATCAACACCGGTATCCTGATTGCCAATGGCGCGGATATGAAGCGCTGGCTGTCCAGACTCGACAACAACAACGCGCAGGGTGAATTCTACATCACCGACATCATTGCGATGGCGTATCAGGAAGGACGTGAGATTGCGGCGGTTCATCCGGCGCGTATTAGCGAAACCGAAGGGGTGAATAACCGCCTTCAGCTTTCCCGTCTGGAGCGTGTTTATCAGTCCGAGCAGGCTGAAAAACTGCTTCTGGCAGGTGTGATGCTGCGCGATCCGGCGCGTTTCGATCTGCGTGGTTCGTTATCTCACGGTCGTGACGTTGAAATTGATACTAACGTTATCCTCGAGGGTAATGTGACGCTGGGCAACCGCGTCAAAATCGGTGCCGGCTGCGTGATTAAAAACAGCATTATCGGTGACGACTGCGAAATCAGCCCGTACAGCGTGGTGGAAGATGCCCGTCTGGACGTGGCCTGTACCATCGGCCCGTTTGCGCGCCTGCGCCCGGGCGCAGAGCTGCTGGAAGGCGCTCACGTGGGTAACTTCGTGGAAATGAAAAAAGCGCGTCTGGGTAAAGGCTCGAAAGCCGGTCATCTGACCTATCTGGGCGACGCGGAAATTGGCAATAACGTGAATATTGGTGCAGGGACCATTACCTGTAACTATGACGGCGCGAATAAATTTAAAACCATCATCGGTGATGATGTGTTCGTTGGCTCCGATACGCAGCTGGTGGCACCTGTTACCGTGGGTAACGGGGTGACCATTGCAGCCGGAACAACCGTAACGCGCGATGTGGCCGAGAACGAGCTGGTGTTAAGCCGCGTTCCGCAGATTAGCAAGCAGGGCTGGCAACGCCCGGTGAAGAAAAAGTAATGGATTTACCCCTCTCCCCAAAGGAGAGAGGGGATCGTTCGGTGCAGTGTTTTTCTCCCTCGCCCCTTTGGGAAGAGGGCTGGGGTGAGGGGATAATATAATCCTCCCCCCACAAGCAGTACCCATAAAAATAACCCCACTCTCTACAAGGCTCGGGGCGCCCGGAAAGGGCAAATACAGGTCAGCGACAACGCAGGCATAATGCCTAAATTCGGAATATAAATTATGTGTGGAATTGTTGGCGCAGTTGCGCAGCGTGATATTGCTGAAATCCTTCTCGAAGGTTTACGTCGTCTGGAATACCGTGGTTACGACTCTGCCGGTCTGGCTGTCGTGGATGCAGAAGGTCATATGACCCGTCTGCGTCGTCTTGGTAAAGTGCAGATGCTGGCCCTGGCCGCGGAAGAACATCCGCTGCACGGGGGAACCGGGATTGCGCACACCCGCTGGGCGACGCACGGCGAACCGTCTGAAGGTAACGCGCACCCGCATGTGTCTGAACACATCGTGGTTGTGCACAACGGCATTATCGAAAACCACGAACCGCTGCGCGAAGAACTGAAAGCGCGCGGCTACACCTTCGTCTCTGAAACTGACACCGAAGTGATTGCTCACCTGGTGCACTGGGAGCTGGAGCAGGGCGGTACACTGCGTGATGCGGTGCTCCGTGCTATCCCTCAGCTGCGCGGTGCGTACGGTACGGTGATCATGGATTCCCGCGATCCGTCAACGCTTCTGGCCGCGCGTTCCGGTAGCCCGATGGTTATCGGTCTGGGCATGGGTGAAAACTTTATCGCCTCTGACCAGCTGGCACTCCTGCCGGTTACCCGTCGCTTTATCTTCCTCGAAGAGGGTGATATTGCGGAAGTGACCCGTCGCAGCGTGACCGTCTTCGATACTAAAGGCGAGCAGGTGAAGCGTCAGGAGATCGAATCGAATCTGCAGTACGACGCGGGCGACAAAGGCGCTTACCGTCACTACATGCAGAAAGAGATTTACGAGCAGCCAAACGCCATCAAAAACACCCTGACCGGGCGCATTAGCCACGGTGAAGTGGATCTGAGCGAGCTGGGCGCAAACGCGAACGAACTGCTAAGCAAGGTCGAGCATATTCAGATCGTGGCCTGCGGCACCTCCTACAACTCCGGTATGGTTTCTCGCTACTGGTTTGAATCCCTGGCGGGCGTGCCGTGCGATGTGGAAATCGCGTCTGAATTCCGCTATCGCAAATCTGCGGTACGTCGTAACAGCCTGATGATCACCCTTTCCCAGTCCGGCGAAACGGCGGATACGCTCGCAGCGCTGCGTCTGTCTAAAGAGCTGGGTTACCTGGGCTCTCTGGCCATCTGTAACGTCCCGGGCTCCTCGCTGGTGCGTGAATCCGATCTGGCGCTGATGACTAAAGCGGGCACCGAAATCGGCGTGGCTTCAACCAAAGCGTTTACCACGCAGCTGACCGTTCTGCTGATGCTGGTGGCGAAGCTGGCGCGCCTGAAAGGCGAAGATGCGTCCGTTGAGCATGACATCGTTCATGGTCTGCAGGCGCTGCCAAGCCGTATTGAGCAGATGCTGTCTCAGGACAAACGCATCGAAGCGCTGGCGGAAGATTTCTCTGACAAACATCACGCCCTGTTCCTGGGTCGTGGCGATCAGTATCCGATTGCGCTTGAAGGCGCACTGAAGCTGAAAGAGATCTCCTACATTCACGCTGAAGCCTATGCGGCAGGCGAGCTGAAACACGGCCCGCTGGCGCTGATTGACGCGGATATGCCGGTCATAGTTGTGGCACCAAACAACGAACTGCTGGAAAAACTGAAGTCTAACATCGAAGAAGTGCGTGCCCGTGGCGGTGTTCTGTACGTCTTCGCCGACAAAGATGCCGGTTTTGTCAGCAACGACAACATGCACATCATCGAGATGCCGCATGTGGAAGAGGTGATTGCACCGATCTTCTATACCGTTCCGCTGCAGCTGCTGGCTTACCATGTGGCGCTGATCAAAGGCACCGACGTTGACCAGCCGCGTAACCTGGCGAAATCAGTTACCGTAGAATAATCCCTTCAGGCTCCACCCTCGGGTGGAGCTTTTTTATCCCGCCCGGTTTGTTTTTAATCAATCCTGTCTCGTTTTTAATAATGACAATTTGTCATCTTCAGCTACTTTTTTCAGTGTCACATAAAGAAAATATTTCTGAAAACGTATTGTCATAAAAGTGGCTAACACGATGAAAATTAAGCTTTATTGTGCGGTATTTTAAGTGAAATTTTCATTGTCATAAAACTGTCATAATTCGTACATTTATCTGTCACCTGTTTGTCCTATTTTGCTCATCGTAGCCACTAAACAACGATTTACGAAAATCTTGCAGGAGACATTATGAAAGTTATGCGTACCACTGTCGCAACTGTTGTCGCCGCGACCTTATCTCTGAGCGCGTTCTCTGTATTTGCAGAAGCAAGCCTGACTGGCGCTGGTGCAACCTTCCCTGCGCCGGTGTATGCCAAATGGGCGGATACCTACCAGAAAGAAACCGGTAACAAGGTTAACTATCAGGGTATCGGCTCCTCCGGTGGCGTGAAACAAATTACCGCGAACACGGTTGATTTCGGCGCGTCTGACGCTCCGCTGTCTGATGATAAGCTGGCTCAGGAAGGCCTGTTCCAGTTCCCTACCGTGATCGGTGGCGTGGTCCTGGCCATCAACCTGCCGGGCGTGAAGTCGGGCGAGCTGGTGCTGGACGGCAAAACGCTGGGTGACATCTACCTGGGCAAAATCAAAAAATGGGATGACGAAGCGATCGCCAAACTCAACCCAGGCCTGAAGCTGCCTTCTCAGAACATCGCCGTGGTTCGCCGCGCGGATGGTTCCGGCACCTCTTTCGTGTTCACCAGCTACCTGGCAAAAGTGAACGAAGAGTGGAAATCTAAAGTCGGCTCCGGCTCTACCGTTAACTGGCCTACCGGTCTGGGTGGTAAAGGTAACGACGGTATCGCCGCGTTCGTACAGCGTCTGCCTGGCTCCATCGGCTACGTAGAGTATGCGTACGCGAAGCAGAATAACCTGTCCTACACCAAACTGGTTTCTGCCGACGGCAAACCGGTTAGCCCGACCGAAGAGAACTTTGCTAACGCTGCCAAAGGCGCTGACTGGAGCAAATCCTTCGCTCAGGATCTGACTAACCAGAAGGGCGAAGGTGCATGGCCAATCACCTCTACCACCTTCATCCTGGTGCACAAAGAGCAGAAGAAACCTGAGCAGGGCGCTGAAGTGCTGAAGTTCTTCGACTGGGCATACAAAAACGGCGGCAAACAGGCTAACGCTCTGGATTACGCCACCCTGCCGGACAACGTGGTTGAGCAGATTCGTGCTGCATGGAAAACCAACGTGAAAGACAGCAGCGGTAAAGCGCTGTACTAACAGGATATATTTAACGAAGATGGCGGGTGGCGCTGCGCTTACCCGCCCTACGGTTTAGGCTGTAGGCCCGGTAAGCGTCAGCGCCACCGGGCATATTCGTAAAAACGTCTCAAACAGAAGAGTAATTTATGGCTGCAACCAAGCCTGCATTTAACCCTCCGGGTAAAAAAGGTGACATGATTTTCAGCGCGCTGGTCAAACTGGCTGCGCTGATTGTGCTATTGCTGCTGGGCGGCATTATCGTGTCTCTGATTTTCTCCTCATGGCCGAGCATCCAGAAATTCGGTTTCTCCTTCCTGTGGACCAAAGAGTGGGACGCGCCGAACGACATCTACGGTGCTCTGGTGCCGATTTACGGCACGCTGGTAACCTCGTTCATCGCCCTGCTGATTGCGGTTCCGGTAAGCTTTGGTATTGCCCTGTTCCTGACGGAGCTGGCGCCAGGCTGGCTGCGTCGTCCACTGGGTATTGCCATCGAACTGCTGGCAGCTATTCCGAGTATCGTCTACGGCATGTGGGGCCTGTTCATCTTTGCCCCGCTGTTCGCTACATATTTCCAGGAACCGGTGGGTAATGTCCTTTCTGCCATTCCGTTTGTGGGGGCCCTGTTCTCTGGCCCGGCTTTCGGTATCGGCATTCTGGCGGCAGGTGTGATCCTCGCCATCATGATAATTCCGTACATTGCGGCGGTCATGCGTGATGTGTTCGAACAAACGCCGGTGATGATGAAAGAGTCGGCCTACGGCATCGGCTGCACCACCTGGGAAGTAATCTGGCGCATTGTCCTTCCGTTCACCAAAAATGGGGTGATCGGGGGCGTGATGCTGGGCTTAGGTCGTGCGCTGGGTGAAACCATGGCGGTCACCTTTATCATCGGTAACACCTACCAGCTCGACAGCGCGTCGCTCTATATGCCGGGTAACAGTATTACCTCGGCGCTGGCGAATGAATTTGCGGAAGCGGAATCCGGGCTGCACGTGGCGGCGCTGATGGAGCTGGGTCTGATTCTGTTCGTTATTACCTTCATTGTTCTGGCGATTTCCAAGCTGATGATTATGCGCCTCGCTAAAAATGAGGGAGCACGCTAATGGCTACTCTCGAAATGCAAGCTACCGCTGAACTGGCGGAATCCCGCCGCAAGATGCAGGCCAGACGCCGCATGAAAAACCGCATTGCCCTGACGCTCTCAATGGCGACGATGGCATTCGGCCTGTTCTGGCTGGTCTGGATCCTCTTCTCGACAATCGTTCGTGGGATTGACGGAATGTCACTCTCGCTGTTCACCGAAATGACGCCGCCGCCGAACACGGCGGGCGGTGGCCTGGCGAATGCGCTGGCCGGCAGCGGGTTGCTGATCCTCTGGGCGACGGTCTTCGGCACGCCGCTGGGCATCATGGCGGGCATTTACCTGGCAGAATACGGTCGTAAATCCTGGCTGGCGGAAGTGATTCGCTTCATTAACGATATTTTGCTGTCAGCCCCGTCTATCGTGGTGGGCCTGTTCGTTTACACCGTTGTTGTAGCGCAGATGGAACACTTCTCCGGCTGGGCGGGTGTGATTGCCCTGGCGCTGCTGCAGGTGCCGATTGTGATTCGAACCACCGAGAACATGCTGAAACTGGTGCCGGACAGCCTGCGTGAAGCGGCTTATGCACTGGGTACGCCGAAATGGAAGATGATCTCTGCAATTACGCTGAAGGCGTCCGTATCCGGGATCATGACCGGTATCCTGCTGGCGGTTGCGCGTATCGCGGGTGAAACGGCGCCGCTGCTGTTTACGTCCCTCTCCAACCAGTTCTGGAGCACGGACATGATGCAGCCGATCGCCAACCTGCCGGTGACGATCTTTAAATTTGCGATGAGCCCATTCGCGGAATGGCAGCAGCTGGCCTGGGCCGGGGTGCTGATCATTACCCTTTGCGTACTGTTGCTGAACATTCTGGCGCGCGTCATTTTCGCGAAGAAGAAACACGGTTAATTTTTTACGGCGCGGCAGCTCGCGGCGCCGAATGAGGAAATGAGTCAATGAGTATGGTTGATACTGCCCCGGGTAAGATTCAGGTTCGTGATTTGAACTTCTACTACGGCAAATTCCATGCCCTGAAGAACATCAACCTGGATATCGCGAAGAACCAGGTCACGGCATTTATCGGTCCGTCCGGCTGTGGGAAATCCACGCTGCTGCGTACCTTTAACAAAATGTATTCGCTCTATCCGGAGCAGCGCGCTGAAGGGGAAATCATCCTCGATGGCGAAAATATTCTGACCCAGGCTCAGGATATCGCCCTGCTGCGCGCCAAAGTGGGGATGGTGTTCCAGAAACCCACGCCGTTCCCGATGTCCATTTATGACAACATCGCCTTTGGCGTTCGCCTGTTTGAAAAGCTCTCCCGCGCCGATATGGACGAGCGCGTGCAGTGGGCTTTGACCAAGGCCGCATTATGGAACGAAACCAAAGATAAGTTGCACCAGAGCGGTTACTCTCTCTCCGGTGGTCAGCAGCAGCGTCTGTGCATTGCGCGCGGTATTGCGATTCGCCCGGAAGTGTTGCTGCTGGATGAGCCGTGTTCAGCGCTGGACCCGATCTCAACCGGTCGTATTGAAGAACTGATCACCGAGCTGAAGCAGGATTACACCGTGGTTATCGTGACCCATAACATGCAGCAGGCTGCACGTTGCTCCGATCACACGGCGTTTATGTACCTGGGTGAATTGATTGAGTTCAGCAACACGGACGATCTCTTCACTAAGCCCGCGAAGAAACAAACCGAAGATTATATTACTGGCCGCTACGGTTGATTTGCCTTAGTGCATGTGGAGAAACCATGGACAACCTCAATCTTAATAAACACATTTCCGGCCAGTTCAACGCAGAGCTGGAAAGCATTCGCACCCAGGTGATGACCATGGGCGGTATGGTCGAGCAGCAGCTTTCTGATGCGATTACGGCGATGCACAACCAGGACAGCGAGCTGGCGAAACGCGTCATTGAAGGCGACAAAAACGTCAACATGATGGAAGTCGCTATCGACGAGGCCTGCGTGCGCATTATCGCGAAACGTCAGCCGACGGCGAGCGACCTGCGTCTGGTGATGGCCATTATCAAAACCATCGCCGAGCTGGAACGTATTGGCGACGTTGCGGATAAAATCTGCCGCACCGCGCTGGAGAAGTTCTCTCAGCAGCACCAGCCGCTGCTGGTGAGCCTGGAGTCGCTGGGCCGCCACACCGTGCAGATGCTTCACGACGTACTGGATGCCTTTGCGCGAATGGATCTTGACGAAGCGGTGCGTATCTACCGTGAAGACAAAAAGGTCGATCAGGAGTATGAAGGCATCGTGCGTCAGCTGATGACCTACATGATGGAAGATTCCCGTACGATCCCAAGCGTACTGACCGCCCTGTTCTGCGCGCGCTCCATCGAGCGTATCGGCGACCGCTGCCAGAACATTTGCGAATACATTTTCTACTTCGTGAAAGGTCAGGACTTCCGTCACGTGGGCGGCGACGAGCTGGACAAGCTGCTGGCGGGTAAAGATCCGAAAGAGTAATCCTGTCATCTGATAACAACGCCGGTACTCACCGGCGTTGTTATTTCTAGTGTAATCACAATTTTCCCCTTCATCCGTTGCCTGACGTTCGAAACGCGCTAACGTGAGACGAAAAAAACAGCAAAGGATGGGATATGAAAAATTCATTAGCGTGCCTGGCGATGGCCATCAGCATCGGGATCGGTACTGGAACAGACGTTATTGCCGCACCGTTGCCGGTCACACCTGACCAGACTACCCCGGTCAGCCACTATGTGACCCAGGTTAATGCGGATAAAAGCATTACGTTTCGCCTGTTTGCACCCGGCGCAACGCGAGTCTCCGTGGTGACGGGGTCAATGCCTGAAAGCCAGGTTTCCCATGATATGACGAAAGAGAAAAATGGCGTCTGGTCATGGAAAAGCGAGCCGATGGCCCCGAATCTCTACGAATATTATTTCGACATCGATGGTTTCCGTTCAGTCGACACGGGAAGCCGCTATCAAAAACCTCAGCGGCAGGTGAACACCAGCCTGATTCTGGTTCCGGGCAGTATTCTCGACGATCGCGCCGTACCGCATGGCGATCTCACCACCCTGACCTGGCACTCGCCGTCGCTCAAGTCAGAGCGCCGCGTCTATGTATGGACTCCCCCTGGCTACAACGGCACAGGGGAACCCTTACCGGTTCTCTACTTCTACCATGGTTTTGGGGATACCGGGCTCTCGGCCATCGACCAGGGTCGTCTGCCTCAAATCATGGATAACCTGATGGCCGAGGGGAAAATCAAACCGATGCTGGTGGTGGTACCCGACACCGAGACGGAGAGCGCTGAGGCCATCCCCGAGAACTTCCCACCGGCAGAACGACGGAAGTCTTTCTACCCGCTTAATGCGAAAGCCGCAGACCGTGAACTGATGAGCGAAATTATTCCTCTGGTGGATACACGCTTCAACGTGCGTAAAGATGCTGACGGCCGGGCGCTGGCGGGGTTGTCACAGGGCGGTTATCAGGCGCTGGTCTCCGGGATGAATCATCTGGAGAGCTTCGGCTGGCTGGGAACGTTCAGCGGCGTTACCACGACAACCGTGCCTGACGAAGGCGTGGCCGCACGCTTTAAGCAGCCTGAGGCCATTAATCGGCAGCTGCATAACTTCACCGTCGTTGTGGGAGAGCGCGATTCGGTGACCGGCAAAGATATCGCCGGTCTGAAAGCGGAGCTGGAAAAACAGGGCATCAAATTCGACTATAAAATGTACCCTGGTCTGAATCACGAAATGGACGTCTGGCGTCCGGCCTATGCAGAGTTTGTTCAAAAGCTCTTCAGATAAACCTGTCGCCCTCCCTGAAGGGAGGGGCGGCTTAGCGCGTAATATCCCACCCGCGCGTCTTCCACAATTCAGGCAACTGCGCCAGATCGGTGAAGGTCGTGACTTTTGGATGATCGATCGGCTTGTTGTGCGGATCGGCGCAGAAGTAAAACACCTCCATTCCCGCATCAATCCCCGACTGCGCCCCCGCAGACGAGTCATCCACCAGAATGCAGTTCTCTACGTTAACGTTCATCGCTTTTGCCGCATGGAACATCAGCGCCGGGTCCGGCTTCCAGCGCTGGATATCGTAGCCGCTGAACAGTTTTTCCGGGAAGTGGTGCAGCATCTCAAGCTTGCCCAGCGAGTGCTGCATTTTGCTGACCGGACCGTTGGAGACCACGCAGATCGGCACCGTCATGGCATCCAGCAGCGCGTTTGCGCCCGGAATCACCTCCAGCTCCGAATCGAACAGGCGTGCAACCTCGGCGCGGTACACCGGTTCCAGAGCCGCCTTCTCAAGAACGACGCCGTGTTCTTCGTTAATGATGTCGATGATCTCGTAGAGCTTCACGCCCTTAAAGCGTTTAAACACCTCTTCGAGTTCCAGAGTAATGCCAAATTCCTGGAACATGGTGACATACGCGCGGGAACAAATGACCTCACTGTCGACCAGCGTACCGTCGCAGTCGAAAAATACCGCTTCAATTCCGGACATGCCTTTCCCTTTTAACAAGTTTAACGTTTACGTACGGCAGTTCACCGGGACGCAATCGTTGCCGTATAAGCAAAATCAATGAAAAAAGTATCACGTAACTGCCACTATTGTCGCATTTTGGTATAGGATAGCGACGAATTTTCCCTCCTTGTTCGGAAATTGATGATGAGTCAACAACACACTACCCAGACATCTGGTCAGGGTCTGCTTGAGCGCGTTTTTAAACTGCGCGAGCACGGCACAACGGCACGCACCGAAGTGATCGCTGGTTTCACCACCTTCCTGACGATGGTCTATATCGTTTTTGTGAACCCACAAATTCTGGGCGTTGCTGGCATGGATACCAGCGCCGTCTTTGTAACCACCTGCCTGATCGCCGCCCTTGGCAGCATTCTGATGGGTGTATTCGCTAACCTGCCAGTTGCATTGGCACCGGCGATGGGCCTGAATGCGTTCTTCGCGTTCGTGGTTGTTCAGGCGATGGGTCTGCCTTGGCAGGTGGGCATGGGCGCAATCTTCTGGGGCGCGGTTGGCCTGCTGCTGCTGACCATTTTCCGCGTACGTTACTGGATGATTGCAAACATTCCCGTGAGCCTGCGCGTGGGCATTACCAGCGGTATCGGTCTGTTCATCGGTATGATGGGGCTGAAAAACGCCGGCGTTATCGTGGCGAACCCGGATACGCTGGTGAGCATCGGTCACCTGACCTCGCATAATGTGCTGCTGGGCGTGCTGGGCTTCTTTATCATCGCGATCCTCGCTTCCCGCAATATTCACGCGGCAGTGCTGGTATCCATCGTGGTGACCACGCTGCTGGGCTGGATGCTGGGCGACGTTCACTATAACGGCATCGTTTCCGCGCCACCGAGCGTTTCTACCGTTATTGGTCATGTTGATCTGGCGGGTTCCCTGAACCTGGGCCTGGCGGGCGTGATTTTCTCCTTCATGCTGGTGAACCTGTTCGACTCCTCCGGTACGCTGATCGGCGTGACCGACAAAGCGGGTCTGGCAGATGAGAAAGGCAAATTCCCGCGCATGAAGCAGGCGCTGTTTGTGGACAGTATCTCCTCAGTGACCGGCTCATTTATCGGGACCTCGTCTGTTACCGCTTACATTGAATCCTCTTCCGGCGTGTCCGTGGGCGGCCGTACCGGCCTGACGGCGGTTGTGGTGGGTATTCTGTTCCTGCTGGTGATCTTCCTCTCGCCACTGGCGGGCATGGTGCCTCCGTACGCGGCGGCCGGCGCGCTGATCTATGTGGGTGTGCTGATGACCTCCAGCCTGTCTCGCGTGAAGTGGGATGATTTAACCGAAGCGGTGCCGGCGTTTATTACCGCCGTGATGATGCCGTTCAGCTTCTCGATTACCGAAGGTATCGCGCTGGGCTTTATCTCTTACTGCGTAATGAAGATCGGTACCGGCCGCTTCCGCGATCTCAGCCCTTGCGTCATCATTGTGGCGCTGCTGTTTGTGCTGAAGATTGTGTTCATCGACGCCAAATAAACAGCAAGCCCTTTTCTTCGAAAAGGGCTTTAGTGTTTGTTCCCTCTCCCCGTGGGAGAGGGCCAGGGTGAGGGTATCAGGCCGCGATGATCTTACGCCTTCACCCGCTTAATATAATCCCCGAACGCCGTCAGCTGGCCAGAGAGATGGTCGCGCGTGCTCTGATCCACCACTTCACCCGTTTGCGGGTCGACTTTGTTCTGAATCACACCGCCCATAAATTCCGGCTTGTTCATCACCATCGCATCCAGGAATACCAGGATCTGACGCAGATGATACTGGCAGCGAGCGCCGCCAATCGCGCCCATTGAGCTGGTCTGGATCAGCACAGGTTTGCCTGACAGAGGCTGTTCAGGTAAACGGGACAGCCAGTCGATGGCATTCTTCAGGCCACCCGGAACCGAGTAGTTATATTCCGGCGTGACGATGACCACGCCGTCAGCCTGGCGGATCTGCTCTGCCAGCGCCTCGACGCTCTGCGGGAACCCTTCTTCCTGCTGGACGTCCGCATCATACAGCGGAATATCGCCAATAGACGGCAGGGCGCTAATTTCCATACCTGCCGGTGCCAGCTGTGGCAGCGTGCGGGCAACCATCCCGTTAAATGAACCTTTGCGCAGGCTTCCCAGTAACGTAACTACTTTCAACGTATCAGACATGATTACTCCTGTTTCATCATGATGACCCTGATTGGATCAGCTAAGGGTGAATGCTTTTTCTGTCGGTAAACTGGTTAAACGCATCAGGCGTGCGGCGGGCTCGTTGGCGCGCTCGGGCACATCAGGAAGGCTACGCCATCCCTGTTGACTGTCAAATTCCCAGATTTTCATGCGTTCGATGGCAGGGGTAACCGCAATGGACCAAATGAGCACATCCTCTGCGTCACTGAGTGCCTCCACCAGCGTGGCCTGGGCGGCACGCAGACGTCCGGAGCCAGGCAACAGCTGCAGCAGGCTGGCGTCGTCTGAGGCGCATCCGCAGAGCTTACGAATGCTCTGGCGCAGGGTAATGAGCTGGGCTCGGGCTTCGACAGGATCGTTCTGGTTGCGTACCCACAGCTTCTCATTGCTGGAGAGCGGATAGTCTTCATGTGCATTACCGCCATGGAAGCTGCGCGTTGCGCGCTGAAGTTCCATATCGAGCCCACAATCCCCTTCGGTGGTCAGCGCGACGCCAATGATATTGCCCGCGTAGGCAATCGAAAAACGAGGGAGATCCGGGTCGACAAAGACCGGGCGGCCTTCGGGTTGGGTAATGATGTCCGGCAGCTCGCTGGTGCCGTACAGCATAAACAGCAGTTCTGCGAGAAGTGCTCTGGACGCTAAAAACCGCGTCCTCCGGTGTTCCGGGAGAGCGAGTGCTTCACGGTGACAGACTGAAGAAATTCTTGCCGATACGAGACGTCCTTCCGTAAGTATCCCTCTTGCAAAGTGCGTAGCCATTTTTCGCTCCTTGATAATGGTCGTAATCGGTTAAACGGTTACATGATTATCGCTTAACTTGACTCCTGTTTTAATCAGTAAATGGGAGTAAGAGAAGCCTTGGGACCGAACTTTACATTTTCTTAGGCAAAAATTGGATCGCTCGCACCGTACAGCGCCTTGATGGTTTCCCGCAACCATAGAATTTTCGGATTATGGCTGTTCCGTTTATGCCAGATCAACGTGAAGGGAACGGTGAGCTTTTCAGCCTGCGCTTCGTCAATGGGAATAGGAAGCGCGATCAGCTTCCGCTGGTGGAGTTCATTGTAGTGATGGCAGTAATGCGGAGCCGTGGCTATATAGTTATGACCGGGCTGCGCTGCCATAAACATCGACTGCTCAAAGCCCGGCACGCTCATGGCAATGTTTCTTTCCCGACCCATCTCCTTTAGCACTTCGTCCAGTGCCCAGGTGTCGCTGCGTTCCCAGAAGATGCTGATGTGAGGGTAGCGCAGAAAGGTCTCGAGGTTCCATTCATCCTGTAGCGCGGGGTGATCCTCACGCAGATACACGCACGGACGGTCGCTGAACAGGATCTCATAGTCGATGAACCACGGCATTAGCTTCAGCAATTCACGCGATCGCGGGTGCGTTTCGCGTCCGGTGAATCCCAGATCTACCTCTCCACGCGTAATGGCGTCCAGAGAGTCGTAATCCCAGTGGCGCATTTTCACCGTAGCCTGCGGATAGCGCTGGTTCACCTGCTCCAGTAGAGCATTGAAGCGGATCAGCATCAACGGCGTTTCCGCGGCCAGCACGAACGTCAGCCCGCCCGGAGAATCATGGTGAAATTTATCGAGGATCTGGTTGCCGATTTGCATCCAGTCAGCCAGATCCTGCTCAAGACTCACCGTCAGCGGCGTCGGCAGCAGCCCTAGCGGAGTTTTAACAAACAGCGGGTCTTCGAACCAGTCGCGCAGCTTGGCCAGCGATTTGCTCACCGCAGACGGCGTCACGTTCATCCGCTTTGCCGCTTTGGTGACGCTGCGCTCCTGCAGCAAAAGCTGCAGGCACAGCAACAGGTTAAGATCGAGACTGCTGATGGGCTTCTTCATAGTGCGCCGCGGGCTGGATGACCATAAGTAAGGTAATGCAGAGTATGCTACAGCCAATCAGAACCCCGATCAGCATATTCAGCGCGTTAAGCCCGATGACCGCCGCCAGCCAAATCCACAGCGACGAGCCGCAGACCTGCGCGATCCCCAGTACCGAGCTTGCCACGCCTGCCCGCAGCGAAAATGGGCCAAGCGCCTGGCTCATCGCTACGCCAAAGCCAACCGAGAACCCGGCACAAATCAGCGTAATACCCGCCAGCATGACCGCATGTGAGCTGGTGGTCGCCAGGATCGCGCCGGCGGCGAGGAATAAAACCTGTGAGGTCAGCATCAATGTGCGCTGGCTGAAAACATTTAGCGCAAACGGCGTCGAAAAAGAAACGGCCATACTGACCATCGCGGTTAATGCCATCACCGTTGAATACTGACCGCGATCGAAGCCCATAGTCTCCATCAGCAAAACCGGGGAAACGTTTACATAGGTCAGGATCACCGCCACGCTTAACGTGGTCACGGCCAGACGACTGAGGAAAAAGCGGTTGAGGAGCTTCTCTGCCGGGTGAATGGTTGCGGTATGGCCGGTATTCTGCGAGCCCGGGTGGGTCTCTTTCAGCACGGCAATTGACAGGACAAACACCAGCACGCCCATCGCCGCCATGGTCCAGAACAGGCTCTGCCAGGGGAATTTCAGCATGATGAGATAGCCCACAACCGGGGCCAGCACCGGGATGATGCAGGTAATGCCGTTCAGCATCGACAGCACTTTGGCGCGACGCTGGGCGCTTAAGGTGTCGCGTAAAATGGCAAACGCCACCACGTAGCAACCGCCCGCCCCGATGCCCTGGATAAAGCGCCCGGTCAGAAACACGGTGCTGTTTTGCGCCTGTGAGCATAGAAGGGACGCCAGGGCAAAAACGATGGCACCGGAGATAGCGACAGGCTGACGGCCTGCCTTATCCGCGATCTTCCCCGCAAACACCATCGACGACGCCATCCCCGCGAGGTAGGCCGAAAACGCGATGTGCAGCTGCGCTTCGCTGGCGCCCAGATCGCGGGCGATATGCGGTAATCCCACCAGATACATATCAATGCCTGACGGATAAAGCAGAACTAAAGCGAAACTACAAAACAGAAAACGCGCCATAAACCCCCCATAGATGCAGGCATGCAGGATAGGGGGTGAAAAGGGATTAGGCGAGTTGCCATTTGGACAATGGTGATTTCCCAGGAGGAAATCACCATAGATTAGCGGGAATTATTTACCAATACAAAAGCTTGAGAAGATCCGTCCCAACAAATCGTCCGAGGTAAACTCCCCGGTGATCTCGCTCAGATTCTGCTGCGCCAGACGCAGCTCTTCCGCCAGCAGTTCACCCGCCCACGCGCCGATCAGCTGCGCTTTACCCTGGACAAGGTGGTTAGCCGCCTCTTCCAGCGCCTGCAGGTGACGGCGACGCGCCAGGAAGCCGCCTTCCATGCTGGTATCAAAGCCCATGCTCTGCTTGAGATGGTTACGCAGGTCGTCCACGCCTTCACCGGTACGCGCCGACAGGCGGATTAGTGAGTGACCATTCACATCGCTGATGCCCAGCGTTTCGCCTGTCACGTCTGCCTTATTACGTACCACGGTGATCGGCAGTTTGGCAGGCAGGCGGGCAATAAAGTCCGGCCAGATCTCTGCCGGGTCAACGGCGTCGGTCGTGGTGCCGTCCACCATAAACAGCACGCGGTCGGCCTGCTCGATCTCCTGCCAGGCGCGTTCGATACCGATGCGCTCAACCTCGTCGCTGGCATCGCGCAGACCGGCGGTGTCGATGATGTGCAGCGGCATGCCGTCGATGTGGATATGCTCGCGCAGCACGTCGCGAGTGGTACCGGCAATGTCGGTCACGATTGCCGCTTCACGGCCCGCCAGGGCGTTCAGCAGGCTCGATTTGCCGGCGTTAGGACGTCCGGCAATCACCACCTTCATCCCTTCGCGCAGCAGGCTGCCCTGGCGCGCTTCGGCGCGAACGGCGTCGAGATCGCTCATCACCTGGTTGAGCTGGGCTTCGATTTTACCGTCAGAGAGGAAGTCGATCTCCTCATCAGGGAAGTCGATAGCCGCTTCCACGTAGATGCGCAGGTGAGTAAGTGCTTCCACAAGGTGATTCACACGCGCGGAGAATGCCCCCTGCAGCGAGTTCAGGGCGGAGCGGGCCGCCTGTTCAGAACTGGCGTCGATCAGGTCAGCAATGGCCTCAGCCTGCGCCAGGTCGAGCTTGTCGTTGAGGAAGGCACGTTCGGAGAACTCGCCCGGCTTGGCAATGCGCAGGCCCGGCAGGGTCAGGATACGTTTTAACAGCAGGTCGAGGATAACCGGGCCGCCGTGGCCTTGAAGCTCGAGCACGTCTTCGCCGGTGAAGGAGTTAGGGCCGGGGAACCACAGCGCAATGCCCTGGTCCAGCGGCGTGCCGTCGGTATCTTTAAACGGCAGGTAATCAGCGTAGCGCGGCTTTGGCAGTTTACCCAGCACCGCTTCGGCCACCTCGCGCGCCTTCAGGCCGGAGATGCGCAGAATGCCTACACCACCGCGTCCCGGTGGGGTTGCCTGGGCGACGATAGTGTCGTTATGGCTCATGGTTGGTCTCGTTCAATACAAATAAAAAAGGCGGTCAATCGACCGCCCTTATTTTAGCGTTAACTTACCGAATCAGGACTTTTTCTTTTCGCGGCTATGCAGGCCACGTTTTTCCAGACCACGGTAAATCAGCTGCTGCTGGATGATGGTCACCAGGTTGCTGACGATATAGTACAGCACCAGACCTGACGGGAACCACAGGAAGAACACGGTGAAGATGACCGGCATAAAGGTCATGATCTTCTGCTGCATCGGGTCGGTCACGGTGGTCGGCGACATCTTCTGGATGAAGAACATCGTCACGCCCATCAGGATCGGCAGGATGTAGTACGGGTCCTGTGCGGACAGGTCATGGATCCACAGGGCGAACGGCGCGTGGCGCAGCTCAACGGAACCCATCAGCATGTAATACAGCGCAAGGAAGATTGGCATCTGAATCAGCAGCGGGAAGCAGCCGCCCAGTGGGTTCACTTTCTCTGCTTTGTACAGGGCCATCATTTCCTGGCTCTGGCGCTGTTTGTCATCGCCCAGACGCTCACGCATTGCCTGAATCTTCGGCTGCAGCATGCGCATCTTCGCCATGGAGGTGTACTGCGCTTTAGTCAGCGGGTACATGATGCCACGAACGATGAAGGTGATAACGATGATGGAGAAGCCCCAGTTACCCAGGAAGCTGTGGATGAACTTCAGCAGCTTAAACAGCGGCTGAGAGATGAACCACAACCAACCGTAATCCACGGTCAGATCCAGGTGCGGCGCAACAGCGGCCATTTTGTCCTGAATTTCCGGGCCGACCCACAGGGTGCTTGCTAGCTTACCGGTTTGACCCGGCTGTACCAGAACCGGCTGAGATTTGTAGCCGATGGCTGCAATACCGTTGCCCAGGTTCGCGGTATAGAAGTTGTTGGTACCGTCGTTATTTGGCACCCACGCAGTGGCGAAATACTGCTGCAGCATTGCCACCCAACCGCCTTTAGCGCTGACGTTCAGGTTTTCGTTATCGGCAATGGTGTCGAATTTGTATTTCTCATACTTCGCGTCTGGCGTGGAGTACGCCGCGCCACGGAAGGTATGCAGCGCAAAGTTGCTGCTTCCGGTGTCACGGTGAGACGGCAGATTGATGGACTGCTTCAGCTGGCCAAAGGTGGACAGTTCCAGCGGTTTCGCACTGGTGTTCTGTACGCTGTAGCCCACGTTCACCGCATACTCACCGCGTTTCAGGGTGAAGGTTTTGGTGAAGGTGTTGCCTGCGGCGTCGGTATAGGTCATCGGGATAACGAGTTCGTTCTGGCCATCAGCCAGCACAAAGGTGTCATTCTCGACGGTATACAGTGGACGCGCACCGTTAGCCGGGTTATCCGGGCCATCACGACCGGTCAGGCCGCTCTGCGCCTGGTAGATAAACTCAGGCGTGGTTTCCAGTAACTGGAACGGTTCGTTAGACTTCAGCTCTTTCGGGTAGGTCAACAGCAGCGCCTGCTCAACATCACCACCACGGGTGTTGATTGTCAGCTCAAGCACATCGGTCTTAACCGTAATCTGTTTCCCCTGGCCACTGGCCGGTACGCCCTGGTCGGCGGCGCTACCCGCTGCGGTGGTCGTAGTCTGCGTGGTCTGCTGCTGGGGTTGAGGATTTTTATCCTGCTCCCATGCCTGCCAGATCATGAAAGACACGAACAACAAAGCGATGATAAGAAGATTGCGTTGCGAATCCATCGTTAGTGTTCTCTGGTATCAAAGGGTCCTGGAGGGACGGGGTCGTCTCCACCGGGGTGTAAAGGGTGGCATTTTAATACGCGTTTCACCGTCAACCAACTGCCTTTTATCACTCCAAACCTGCGCAATGCCTCAATTCCGTAGCTTGAGCATGTTGGTGTGAAACGGCAGTGCGGCCCGAGTAGCGGACTAATCAGGCGTTGATAGACCCGAATGAGGGCTATCAGGACCCGTGAGCCAGGCGACAGTGGCGGCGCCATAATTTTTCCAACGCTTCCGAGAGAGCACGGTTATCGAGGTCGGCAACCCCCTTTTTAGCCACCACCACGAAATCCATTGAAGGCAGTTCGTGCTGACGTAAACGGAAGCTTTCACGCGTCAGACGTTTAATCCGATTGCGTTCATGCGCACGCTTAACATTTTTCTTGGCGACTGTGAGACCGATGCGGGGATGCCCCAGCGAATTTTGGCGGCCGAGGATGGTGATTTGCGGCGTGCCAGCCCGTAGTGGCTGCTGGAAGACGAAAGTGAAATGAGCGGGAGTTAACAAACGTAACTCCCTGGGAAATGCTAGCTTAACCACTCAGGGGTTAGCTTTATTACTTGGAAACGGTCAGACGAGCGCGGCCTTTAGCACGACGACGTGCCAGAACCTGACGACCATTTTTAGTAGCCATACGAGCACGGAAGCCGTGAGAACGGTTGCGCTTCAGTACAGACGGTTGAAAAGTGCGTTTCATGGCGATTTCTACCTAAACTTGAATAAATTCACTGACTTTTGCGTATACCCGAACGAGTTTCGAACGACTAACGCCTCAGCGTGGGTGATTAAAGAGGCCGGATTGTAATAATTGTACACTCCGGAGTCAATTCTCTTTCCTTATTTCCCGCGTATTTCCGCACGTTTTCGCGTGGAAAATGAGCAACGGACGACGCAGGAAGATGAGCATCACGCGCCGGGTCGAGGATTATACGGGCTCACCGACAAAGCGCAAGGATCGTCCCGGATCTTCGTTAGATCATTTAAGCAATAAATTGTCTGTGCTCATTAATTTTTCCAATATGCGGACTAAATCGCGGGGCACTCGCGCCAGGATCGTTTACACTTACCCGGTTCTGGATCTTCCTGTGGATAAATCGGGAAGAATCTGTGAGAAACAGAAGATCTCTGGCTCAGTTTAGGCTATGATCCGCGGTCCCGATCGGGATCCCAGGATCCTGGTCAGGATAAATTGCAGATAGCAATTCGCACGTCCCCCTTTACACAGGGTCATGTCGATGTGCGCCAACAATCATGAATATTCAATAGTTTTCTTTTATTGTTCGAGTGGAGTCCGCCGTGTCACTTTCGCTTTGGCAGCAGTGTCTTGCCCGATTGCAGGATGAGTTACCAGCCACAGAATTCAGTATGTGGATCCGCCCGTTGCAGGCGGAACTGAGCGATAACACGCTGGCTTTGTATGCGCCAAACCGTTTTGTGCTCGATTGGGTAAGGGACAAGTACCTTAATAACATCAATGGACTGCTGAACGATTTCTGTGGGTCAGATGCCCCGCAGCTGCGCTTTGAAGTGGGCACAAAGCCGGTCACCCAAACCGTACGTGAAACCGTGAACGTCGCAGCGCCTGCTCAGGCCGCTCCTGCTCCGGCCCCTCGCGTCGCACCCGCTCGTCAGGGCTGGGATAATGTCCCTGCACCGGCTGAGCCAACCTACCGCTCTAACGTTAACGTGAAACACACGTTCGATAACTTCGTTGAAGGTAAATCGAACCAGCTGGCGCGCGCGGCGGCTCGTCAGGTTGCTGATAATCCCGGTGGAGCCTACAACCCGCTGTTCCTTTATGGCGGCACGGGTCTGGGTAAAACGCACCTGCTGCATGCGGTGGGCAACGGCATCATGGCGCGCAAGCCCAATGCCAAAGTGGTGTATATGCACTCCGAACGCTTCGTTCAGGACATGGTAAAAGCCCTGCAAAACAATGCGATCGAAGAGTTTAAACGCTACTATCGTTCCGTTGACGCGCTGCTGATCGATGACATCCAGTTCTTTGCCAATAAAGAACGATCGCAGGAAGAGTTTTTCCACACCTTCAATGCCCTGCTGGAAGGCAATCAGCAGATCATTTTGACCTCGGATCGTTACCCAAAAGAGATCAACGGCGTTGAAGATCGTCTGAAATCCCGCTTCGGCTGGGGCCTGACCGTGGCGATCGAGCCACCGGAGCTGGAAACCCGCGTCGCGATCCTGATGAAGAAAGCCGATGAAAATGACATTCGCCTGCCGGGTGAAGTGGCGTTCTTCATTGCCAAGCGTCTGCGCTCCAACGTCCGTGAGCTGGAGGGGGCACTGAACCGCGTTATCGCCAATGCCAACTTCACCGGTCGTGCGATCACCATCGATTTTGTGCGTGAAGCGCTGCGCGATTTGCTGGCATTGCAGGAAAAACTGGTCACTATCGACAATATTCAAAAGACGGTGGCTGAGTACTACAAGATCAAAGTGGCAGATTTACTGTCTAAACGTCGTTCCCGCTCGGTGGCGCGTCCGCGTCAGATGGCGATGGCGCTGGCAAAGGAGTTAACCAACCACAGTCTGCCGGAAATCGGGGATGCGTTTGGTGGCCGTGACCATACGACCGTACTGCACGCTTGTCGCAAGATTGAGCAGTTACGCGAAGAAAGCCACGACATAAAAGAAGATTTTTCCAATCTAATCAGAACATTATCATCGTGACGCTATGAAATTTACCGTTGAACGTGAACATTTATTAAAACCGCTGCAACAGGTGAGTGGCCCATTAGGCGGTCGCCCAACGCTGCCTATTCTCGGAAACCTGCTGCTTCAGGTCGCGGACGGTACGCTGTCGCTGACCGGTACAGATCTGGAAATGGAAATGATCGCGCGCGTTACGCTGACGCAGCCGCACGACGCGGGCGCGACCACGGTTCCGGCACGTAAATTCTTTGATATCTGCCGCGGGCTGCCGGAAGGCGCTGAAATCGCCGTGCAGCTGGAAGGCGACCGTATGCTGGTGCGTTCTGGCCGCAGCCGTTTCTCGCTCTCCACGCTGCCAGCAGCGGACTTCCCGAACCTGGACGACTGGCAGAGCGAAGTTGAATTCACCCTGCCTCAGGCGACGATGAAGCGTCTGATTGAAGCCACGCAGTTTTCCATGGCGCATCAGGACGTTCGTTACTACTTAAACGGCATGCTGTTCGAAACCGAAGGTGAAGAGCTGCGTACCGTGGCAACCGACGGCCACCGTCTGGCGGTCTGTTCTATGCCGATTGGCGACTCACTGCCAAACCATTCGGTGATCGTGCCGCGTAAAGGGGTGATTGAGCTGATGCGTATGCTCGACGGTGGCGACACGCCGCTGCGCGTGCAGATCGGCAGCAACAACATCCGTGCACACGTGGGTGATTTTGTCTTCACGTCTAAGCTGGTTGACGGTCGTTTCCCGGATTATCGCCGCGTATTGCCGAAGAATCCGGACAAAACGCTGGAAGCAGGCTGCGACAGCCTCAAGCAGGCCTTTGCCCGTGCCGCCATCCTCTCTAACGAGAAATTCCGCGGCGTGCGCCTGTACGTGAGTGAAAACCAGATCAAAATCACCGCTAACAACCCGGAGCAGGAAGAGGCAGAAGAGATTCTGGACGTCACCTACGCCGGGGCTGAGATGGAAATCGGCTTTAACGTCAGCTACGTACTGGATGTGCTGAATGCGCTGAAATGCGAAAACGTGCGCATTCTGCTGACCGACTCCGTTTCAAGCGTACAGATTGAAGATGCCGCATCACAGTCGGCTGCCTATGTTGTCATGCCAATGAGACTGTAATGTCGCTCACCCGTCTGTTGATCCGCGACTTTCGCAATATCGAAAGCGCGGATCTCGCTTTATCCCCTGGCTTTAACTTCCTGGTTGGCGCAAACGGCAGCGGCAAAACCAGCGTGCTTGAGGCCATCTATACGCTCGGCCACGGTCGGGCGTTTCGCAGTTTGCAGATTGGTCGCGTTATTCGCCACGAGCAGGAATCCTTTGTTCTGCACGGGCGTTTGCAGGGTACGGAGCGGGAGACCGCCATCGGCCTGACCAAAGACAAGCAGGGCGACAGCAAGGTGCGCATCGACGGCACTGACGGCCATAAAGTGGCGGAGCTTGCGCTGCTGATGCCGATGCAGCTGATAACGCCCGAGGGGTTTACTTTACTCAACGGCGGCCCCAAATACAGAAGAGCGTTCCTCGACTGGGGATGCTTTCACAACGAAGCCGGATTCTTTAACGCCTGGAGCAACCTGAAGCGTCTGCTCAAGCAGCGTAACGCCGCGCTGCGCCAGGTGACGCGCTACCCCCAGCTGCGTCCGTGGGACATGGAGTTAATCCCTCTCGCGGAACAGATCAGCCGCTGGCGTGCCGAATACAGCGCTGGTATCGCCGAAGACATGGCCGACACCTGCAAACAGTTTTTACCTGAATTCTCTCTCACCTTCTCCTTCCAGCGCGGCTGGGAAAAAGAGACGGACTATGCCGAGGTGTTAGAGAGAAACTTCGAGCGCGACCGCATGTTGACCTATACCGCGCACGGCCCGCACAAGGCGGATTTCCGCATTCGTGCTGACGGTGCGCCGGTGGAAGACACGCTGTCGCGCGGGCAGCTCAAGCTCCTGATGTGTGCGCTGCGCCTGGCACAGGGAGAGTTTCTCACCCGCGAGAGCGGAAGACGCTGCCTGTACCTGATAGATGATTTTGCCTCGGAACTTGACGACGCGCGGCGCGGGCTGCTTGCCAGCCGCTTAAAAGCCACGCAGTCGCAGGTTTTCGTTAGCGCGATAAGCGCTGAACACGTTATAGACATGTCGGACGAAAATTCGAAGATGTTTACCGTGGAAAAGGGTAAAATAACGGATTAACCCAAGTTGAAATGAGCGAGAAACGTTGATGTCGAATTCTTATGACTCCTCCAGTATCAAAGTCCTGAAAGGGCTGGATGCGGTGCGTAAGCGCCCGGGTATGTATATCGGCGACACGGATGACGGCACCGGTCTGCACCACATGGTATTCGAGGTGGTAGATAACGCTATCGACGAAGCGCTCGCGGGTCACTGTAAAGACATCGTGGTCACCATCCATGCGGACAACTCCGTCTCCGTCACCGATGACGGTCGTGGCATCCCAACCGGTATTCACCCGGAAGAGGGCGTCTCTGCAGCGGAAGTGATCATGACCGTCCTGCACGCAGGCGGTAAGTTCGACGATAACTCCTATAAAGTTTCCGGCGGCCTGCACGGCGTAGGTGTTTCGGTAGTAAACGCCCTGTCGCAGAAGCTGGAGCTGGTTATCCAGCGCGAAGGCAAAATCCACCGTCAGCTTTATACGCACGGCGTGCCGCAGGCACCGCTGGCCGTTACGGGCGACACCGACAAAACCGGTACCATGGTGCGTTTCTGGCCGAGCCTCGAAACCTTCACCAACGTCACCGAGTTCGAGTACGACATCCTGGCGAAACGCCTGCGTGAACTGTCGTTCCTGAACTCCGGCGTCTCGATTCGCCTGCGCGACAAGCGTGATAACAAAGAAGACCACTTCCACTACGAAGGCGGTATCAAGGCGTTCGTTGAGTATCTGAACAAGAACAAAACGCCTATTCACCCGAATATCTTCTACTTCTCCACCGAAAAAGACGGTATCGGCGTGGAAGTGGCGCTGCAGTGGAACGATGGTTTCCAGGAAAACATCTACTGCTTTACCAACAACATTCCACAGCGTGACGGTGGTACTCACCTTGCCGGCTTCCGTGCGGCGATGACCCGTACCCTGAACGCCTACATGGACAAAGAAGGCTACAGCAAGAAAGCGAAAGTCAGCGCCACCGGTGACGATGCCCGTGAAGGCCTGATTGCCGTGGTTTCCGTGAAGGTGCCGGATCCGAAGTTCTCCTCACAGACCAAAGATAAGCTGGTCTCTTCTGAGGTGAAATCGGCGGTTGAGCAGCAGATGAACGAACTGCTGAGCGAATACCTGCTGGAAAACCCGTCCGACGCGAAAATCGTGGTGGGCAAAATTATCGATGCGGCGCGTGCCCGTGAAGCGGCGCGTAAAGCGCGTGAAATGACCCGTCGTAAAGGCGCGCTGGACCTGGCAGGCCTGCCGGGCAAACTTGCTGACTGTCAGGAACGCGACCCGGCATTGTCCGAACTGTACCTCGTGGAAGGGGACTCCGCGGGCGGCTCTGCGAAGCAGGGCCGTAACCGTAAGAACCAGGCTATCCTGCCGCTGAAGGGTAAAATCCTCAACGTTGAGAAGGCGCGCTTCGACAAGATGCTCTCTTCACAGGAAGTGGCGACCCTCATCACCGCGCTGGGCTGCGGCATTGGCCGTGACGAGTACAACCCGGACAAACTGCGCTACCACAGCATCATCATCATGACCGATGCGGACGTCGACGGCTCGCACATTCGTACGCTGCTGTTGACCTTCTTCTATCGTCAGATGCCTGAAATCGTTGAGCGTGGCCACGTCTACATTGCACAGCCGCCGCTGTACAAGGTGAAAAAAGGCAAGCAGGAACAGTACATTAAAGACGACGAAGCGATGGATCAGTACCAAATCGCGATCGCCCTTGATGGTGCGACCCTGCACGCGAACTCGCACGCCCCTGCACTGGCCGGTGAGCCGCTGGAGCGTCTGGTATCCGAGTTCAACGCCACACAGAAAATGATCACGCGTATGGAACGCCGTTATCCGAAAACGCTGCTGAAGGAACTGGTTTATCAGCCAACCCTGACCGAAGCCGATCTGAGCGACGAGCAGACCGTCACCCGCTGGGTGAACGCCCTGGTGACCGATCTGAACGAAAAAGAGCAGCACGGCAGCCAGTGGAAATGCGATGTTCAGCAGAATGCCGATCAGCAGTTCGAGCCGATCGTTCG
Source organism: Enterobacter sp. 148H3 (assembly GCF_034107425.1). Lineage (NCBI taxonomy): Bacteria > Pseudomonadati > Pseudomonadota > Gammaproteobacteria > Enterobacterales > Enterobacteriaceae > Enterobacter > Enterobacter sp. 148H3. The sequence goes on from NZ_JAWNEI010000008.1 coordinate 52,160, forward strand.
CGTGCGTACCCACGGCGTCGACACCGACTACCCGCTGGAGCACGAATTTGTGACCGGTCCGGAATACCGTCGTATCTGCACGCTCGGCGAGAAGCTGCGCGGCCTGATCGAAGACGATGCGTTCATCGAACGTGGCGAACGTCGTCAGCCGGTAGCCAGCTTCGAGCAGGCGCTGGACTGGCTGGTGAAAGAGTCCCGTCGCGGCCTCGCGATCCAGCGCTATAAAGGTCTGGGCGAAATGAACCCGGAGCAGCTGTGGGAAACCACCATGGATCCGGAAAGCCGCCGCATGCTGCGCGTTACCGTTAAGGACGCGATTGCTGCAGACCAGCTGTTCACCACCCTGATGGGCGATGCGGTTGAACCACGTCGTGCCTTCATCGAAGAGAACGCCCTGAAAGCGGCAAATATCGATATTTAATCGACGTGATACCGCACGATAACTGGCCGCGCGTTTAGCGCGGCTTTTTTGTGGGCGCAGGCATATCCAGCGACATCACGGAAGGTAAACGGCTCGCCAGCGTATCGATCGCAATTCTTACCCTTAGCGGCAGATGCGGCGTCTGCTGCCACACGGCATGAACGTTGAAATGCACATCCGGTGCCTGCTTCAGGAGCGGGACGAGTTTACCCTGATGGATTTCTTTAACGACCATCCAGCAGGGCAGCCATGCAATGCCGTGTCCGGCCAGCGCAGCGTCGCAGATCGCCTGCAAATCATCCATATTGAGTGATGACCGGGGTGTAAAGGTGTGCGACGTTCCTTCGTTATCCATCAGCTGCCAGGACAACACTCTGCCTGCGCTCAAATAGTTGATGGCCGTATGCTGGGATAAATCATTAACGCTTTGTGGCTGGCCTTTCTTCAGCAGATACTCCGGCGTGGCGCACAGCACCATGCGGTGTTCTCCCAGCTTTCTGGCGACCAGCACGCTGCTGTCCTGAAGCGTGCCGTTACGCACCGCCATATCAAACCCTTCCTCCACCAGATCCACCACGCGGTCGCTGAACGACATTTCAAGCTCAAGCCCGGGGTGTTCCTGCGCCAGTTCAATCAACAGCGGCGCGACGCACTGGCGGCCAAAGAGTACCGGCATGGCAACGCGCAGGCGGCCGCTGACCTGCTGTTTCCCCGTTTCAAGCAGCGACTCTGCGCCCCGAATCTCCTCCAGCGCGCGCAGGCAGCGTTCATAAAAAAGGGCGCCGTTATCGGTCAGCCTCTGGCTGCGGGTGGTGCGCTGAAAGAGCCGTACTCCCAGGCGTTCCTCAAGGCGAGCAATGCTTTTTCCCACCGCCGAGCGCGACAGGTGCAGGCGAACTGCGGCCTGTGCAAAGCTTCCTGCCTCCACGGCAGCGACAAAAACAGGAATATCTTTCAGCGTATCGGTCATGGATTGTATCCATTCAGGCATCAATAAAGAGAAAACTTATCGCCACTGGTGACGAAGAGTCAACGCTAGACTGTCGGTACTGAAGCTTATTTGATCGCAGGAGAGAAAAATGACAGAGACAATGCAACGCTGGACGATGAACGCCCTCGGGCGCGAGAGCCTCACACTCACTCAGGAGCCCATTCCACAGCCAGGCCCGGGTGAAGTACGCGTGCGGGTGAATGCCGTTGCGCTCAACTATCGCGATAAAATGGTGATTGAAGGCACGATGCCGATTCCGCTCTCCTTCCCGTTTACCCCGGCGTCTGACATGGCGGGCGTCGTAGACAGCGTTGGTGAAGGCGTCACGCGTTTCCAGCCTGGCGCTCGCGTTATCTCAACCTTTTTCCCGGAGTGGATCGACGGTAAACCGCAGGCGGACGCGCGCAATTTGCCCTATAGAACGTCCGGCGGATACTTCCAGGGAATGCTGGCCGAATATGTGATTGTGAAGGAAGACGCGCTGGCGGTATCGCCGGAAACCCTGGATGACGCAGAGGCCAGCACCTTACCCTGTGCAGGGCTTACCGCCTGGTTCGCGCTGGTGGAACGCGGCCAGCTGCGCGCCGGGCAATCGGTGCTGGTACAGGGGACGGGCGGCGTGGCGATTTTCGCCCTGCAAATTGCCAAAGCGCACGGCGCAGAGGTCATTGTTACGTCCGGGAGCGATGAAAAGCTGGCGCTGGCCAAAACGCTGGGGGCCAGCCAGGGCATCAACCGCCTGAAAGGCGACTGGGCTGAAGAGGCGCTGGCGCTGACTCAGGATCGCGGCATTGACCATATTATTGAAACCGTGGGGGGCGAGAACCTGAAGCATTCCCTGCGCGCCGTTGCCGTTCATGGACGCATATCGGTCATTGGCGTGCTGGCCGGAACTGACATTTCACTCTCTGCTGGCGAACTGTTGCTGAAATCTCCCGTCATTCAGGGGATCGGCGTAGGACACCGCAGGGCGCTGGAAGATTTCGTTCGCGCTGTTGACGTCACGGGACTGAAGCCGGTGATTGAGCATCGCTACCGCTTTAACGAGCTTGAACAGGCACTTGAACATCTGGATCGCGGCGCGTTTGGTAAAATCGTTCTCACCCGCGAGTAAGCCTTTGTTCCCCGGGATAAACGTAAAAGGGGTGTTCCTGTTGCGCAATGTAGCTCTATTTTTGTGTGTTTAATCGCGTTAGCATGAGGCAGCACTCATTTATTCCGGGGAACTCATGGCTATCAAACTCATTGCAATCGATATGGACGGCACGCTGCTGTTGCCGGACCACACCATCTCTCCAGCTGTTAAAAACGCGATCGCCGCGGCGCGCGCAAAGGGCGTGAATGTGGTTCTGACCACGGGGCGTCCGTATGCTGGCGTGCACAGCTACCTGAAAGAGCTGCACATGAATCAGCCGGGTGATTACTGCATCACCTATAACGGCGCGCTGGTGCAGAAAGCCGCAGATGGCAGTACGGTTGCGCAAACCGCGCTGAACTATGACGACTACCGGTTCCTGGAAAAACTGTCCCGTGAGGTGGGTTCCCACTTCCACGCCCTCGATCGCAATACGCTTTACACCGCCAACCGTGATATCAGCTACTACACGGTACATGAATCCTACGTTGCGACCATTCCGCTGGTGTTCTGTGAAGCCGAGAAAATGGATCCGGCGACCCAGTTCCTGAAAGTGATGATGATCGACGAGCCGGAGATCCTGGATAAGGCGATTGCACGCATTCCGGCCGAGGTGAAAGAGAAATACACCGTGCTGAAAAGTGCGCCGTACTTCCTCGAAATACTCGATAAACGCGTCAATAAAGGCACCGGCGTTAAATCGCTGGCTGACGCGCTGGGCATTAAGCCGGATGAAATCATGGCTCTGGGCGATCAGGAAAACGACATCGCGATGATTGAATACGCGGGCATGGGCGTGGCGATGGAAAACGCTATTCCGTCGGTGAAAGAAGTGGCTAATTTTGTCACCAAATCCAACCTGGAAGACGGCGTTGCCTACGCGATTGAGAAGTTTGTGCTGAACTAAACACCCGCTTGCTATACCCTGATGCGATAACTGTGCATCAGGGTATCCTCATGAAACAAATCACCTTCGCTTCCCGCAACCACCAGCTGACCAACATCAATACCTGGACGCCGGACAGCCAGTGGCTGGTCTATGACGTGCGCCCGTCAGGTGCGTCGTTCACCGGTGAAACCATCGAGCGGGTCAACGTCGGCACGGGTGAGGTGGAGGTGGTTTATCGCGCCACTGACGGCGCGCACGTCGGCGTGGTGACCGTTCATCCCACGCAGGAAAAATACGTGTTTATCCACGGTCCGAAAAACCCGGATGCAGACTGGCACTACGATTTTCATCATCGTCAGGGGGTGATTGCGCATCACGGCCAGTTGAGCAACCTGGACGCGATGGATATCACTTCGCCGTACACTCCTGGCGCGCTGCGCGGCGGAAGCCACGTCCATGTCTTCAGCCCGAACGGCCTGCTCGTCAGCTTTACCTATAACGACCACGTGCTCCACGAGCGCGATCCTAAACTTGATTTACGCAACGTCGGCGTGGCGGCGCCTTTCGGTCCGGTAAACCCGCAGGGGAACCATCCCCGTGAATACCCGGGCGCTTACTGGAGCGTGCTGGTCAGCCGCACGACGCCCAATCCGCAGCCGGGCAGCGACGAGATTAACCGCGCTTACGAAGAGGGCTGGGTGGGCAACGACAGGCTGGCGTTTATCGGCGATACCCTGTCTGCAACCGGCGAGAAAGTGCCTGAACTTTTTATTGTTAATCTGCCCGAAGACGAGCAGGGCTGGAAGCGTGCGGGCGATGCGCCGCTACAGGGCACGACGGATACCCTGCCAGCGCCGCCAGCGGGAGTAGAACAGCGTCGTTTAACCTTTACGCATCAGAGGGCGTATCCGGGTCTGGTAAACGTGCCGCGTCACTGGGTTCGCAGTAATCCGCAGGGGACACAGATTGCGTTTCTGATGCGGGATGATAACGGCATTGTGCAGCTGTGGCTGATCTCGCCGGAGGGCGGCGAGCCGCGCCAGTTGACGCGAAACGGAAGCGATATCCAGTCTGCATTTAACTGGCATCCTTCCGGCGATCGTTTGGGGTTTGTGCTCGAAAATAGGATCGCGTGCTGCGACGCACAGACCGGAGAGGTGACGTTTTTGACGTCCGATCACGGCAATCCGCCATCTGCTGATGCGGTCGTGTTTTCTCCGGACGGGCGCGTTATTGCATGGATGGAAGAGACAGCCGGTTTCCGTCAGCTTTGGGTAACGGAAACCGCGCAGCGCTAGCGTGGAGGCATGTCAGCGGGCGGGATGACGGCGTTTGTCGCCAGATTCTCCTGCTCGCTTTTTTCTACCCGTGAGCGTACGGAGTTGTCCTTACGAAACATATCCCACGGCAGCAGAAGCGTATCCGCCACGGCCGTAAACGGCATATCGAGGATTACCAGGGATTTTGTGCCCCAGTTTGTATCGTCATCGGAGAGCATCGTCGCGCTGGCTCGCGTCCCCGGATATGTTCCTTCTTTACCGCCGGTGTGAGACATCACGCTCGAACACCCGCAAAGTAAAACAACCCCGCTGAACGTCGTCAGCTTTATCAGAACATTTTTCATCATCACTCAGTCATCGTTAATGGCACTGCATAGACCTTCAACTCAGGGTTATAGCGAGCCTTATCCAAAATGGATAGCCCGATAACCCCGCACTGTGGCAGCCATCGCAATTTAACCCTTTGTGCTGTTGTCCCAGTCTAAGCGAGATGCAGGAAAGTGCAAAAAAAAGTGCAGGTGTCGTTCTTGAAAAGGCCGATTGCAGACCCATTTTAATGATGTGGCCCGATAACGAACTCGCCTGATGGGTGTTCGGGGGCGCAAAGGCCTGTCCATGGTGGAAGGCTTCAACTTCTCGCTGATTTCAGGAGTTTTATTTATGCGTAACTTCGATCTTTCTCCGCTATACCGTTCTGCAATTGGTTTTGACCGTCTGTTTAACCATTTAGAAAATAACCAAAGCCAGAGCAACGGCTACCCTCCATACAATGTTGAGCTGGTCGACGAAAACCACTACCGCATCGCCATTGCCGTCGCCGGTTTTGCAGAAAACGAACTGGAGATCACCGCGCAGGACAACCTGCTGGTGGTGAAAGGTTCCCATACGGCCGAGCAGAAAGAACGTACCTACCTTTATCAGGGCATCGCCGAGCGCAACTTTGAACGCAAGTTCCAGTTAGCCGAGAACATTCACGTGAAAGGCGCGAACCTGGTCAACGGCCTGCTGTTTATCGAACTGGAACGTGTGATTCCGGAAGAGAAAAAACCGCGTCGTATCGAAATTAACTAATTATGCGGGTCGCGCGAGCGGCCCACCCGGACTTGCTTGCCGTAACGGGAGCATATGCGAATCCACCTGGATTTGCAGGAACAACTGCGCACAAAAAATTGTGCCGAACTCGCTTCTCAGAAGGAGATTTAGTATGCGTAACTACGATTTATCCCCCTTGCTTCGTCAGTGGATTGGTTTTGACAAACTGGCTAACGCCCTGCAAAACACCGCTGAGCAACAGACTTTTCCGCCTTACAACATCGAAAAAAGCGACGATAACCACTATCGCATCACCCTGGCGCTGGCCGGTTTCCGCCAGGAGGATCTGGATATCCAGCTCGAAGGCACGCGTCTGACCGTGAAAGGTACGCCGGAGAAACAAGAGACCGAAACCAAATGGCTGCATCAGGGGCTGGTTAATCAGCCGTTTAGCCTGAGCTTTACTCTGGCAGACCATATGGACGTCTCCGGCGCAACGTTTACCAACGGGCTGCTGCATATCGACCTGACCCGTAACGTGCCGGAAGCCATCGCGCCACAGCGTATCGCCATTAGCGACCGGCCGGCGTTAAACAGTTAACAGTGTGCGGGCTGGTGCCCTCACCCCGACCCTCTCCCACAGGGAGAGGATGAAAAGATAAAGCCCTGCCACGGCAGGGCTTTTTTGTGCGCCATCGCCCATACAACCGCCCACGGCTCTGAGAGAATCCTTAGCATAACTAAGGTTATGCCAAGGAAGTGGATCATGAGTGATATCGCGTTAACCGTAAGCGTGTTGGCCCTGGTCGCTGTTGTTGGCCTGTGGATAGGGAATATCAAAATCCGCGGCGTCGGGTTTGGGATAGGCGGGGTACTGTTTGGCGGCATTTTTGTCGGGCACTTTGCCGACAAGCTCGGGCTGGTGCTGAGCGCCGAAATGCTCCACTTTACCCAGGAGTTCGGCCTGATCCTCTTCGTTTACACCATCGGTATTCAGGTGGGACCGGGGTTTTTCGCCTCACTTCGGGTCTCCGGATTACGGCTCAACCTGTTTGCCCTCGGCATTGTGATAATGGGCGGGCTGGTCACAGCGATTCTGCACAAAATCTTCGATATCCCGCTCCCCGTAGTGCTGGGCATTTTCTCCGGGGCGGTCACCAACACGCCTGCGCTCGGCGCGGGGCAGCAGATCCTTCGCGATTTGGGTATCGAACCCGGCATTGTCGACCAGATGGGGATGAGCTACGCCATGGCCTATCCGTTTGGCATTTGCGGCATTCTGCTCTCCATGTGGCTGGTCCGCGTCCTGTTTCGCATTAACGTCGACAAAGAGGCGAAGGACCATGAAACCACGCTCACCAACGGCCATATGCCGATCAAAACCATCAATATTCGGGTCGATAACCCTAATCTGAATAATATGGCGATTCAGGACGTGCCGATCCTGAACAGCGCCAATATCATCTGCTCCCGCCTTAAGCGCGACGATATGCTGATGGTCCCCGCACCCGGCACCGTCATTCAGCAAGGCGATCTGCTGCACCTTGTCGGTCAGCCCGGGGATTTAAATAACGCGCGGCTGGTGATTGGTCAGGAAGTGGATACCTCGCTCTCAACCCGCGGCACCGATATGCGGGTGGAGCGCGTGGTGGTAACAAACGAGCATGTTCTCGGCAAGAAAATACGCGATCTGCAGGTAAAAGAGCGCTATGACGTGGTGATCTCCCGCCTCAACCGTGCGGGTGTCGAGCTGGTCGCCAGCCCGGAGGCCAGCCTGCAGTTCGGGGATATCCTCAACCTGGTCGGTCGCCCCTCGTCCATTGACGCCGTGGCGGATATGGTGGGCAACGCCCAGCAGAAACTGCAGCAGGTGCAGATGCTGCCGGTGTTTATCGGTATCGGGCTCGGCGTGCTGCTCGGTTCTATCCCTGTGTACGTGCCGGGCTTCCCGGTGGCGCTCAAGCTGGGTCTGGCGGGCGGGCCGCTGATTATGGCGTTGATCCTCGGGCGTATCGGCTGCATCGGCAAGCTCTACTGGTTTATGCCGCCAAGCGCTAACCTGGCGCTGCGCGAGCTGGGCATCGTGCTGTTCCTTGCGGTGGTCGGGCTGAAGTCCGGCGGGGATTTCGTCGACACCCTGAACAAGGGCGAAGGGATGAGCTGGGTCGGTTACGGCATCTTTATCACGGCGATTCCTTTGCTGACGGTGGGCATACTGGCGCGGATGTTCGCCAAAATGAACTACCTGACGCTGTGCGGCATGCTGGCGGGTTCCATGACCGATCCGCCCGCGCTGGCCTTTGCCAACAACCTGCACGCCACCAGCGGCGCGGCAGCGCTCTCCTATGCCACCGTCTACCCGCTGGTGATGTTCCTGCGCATCATCACTCCACAGCTACTGGCGGTGCTGTTCTGGGGGATGAGCTAGTAAATCTTCCTGGTGGATGCGCCGCAAATGGTAGTCCACCTGGTAATCGCTGGTATTTCGGAACATCACGGAATAATTAAGGAACTCGCCGCTGTCGCTGTAGGAAAGCGAGGTGATACGCAGCAGCGGCGTCTGTTCCGGCAGGTTCATATAACCGGCCAGCTGTTTATCGGCCAGCACGGGCGTCAGGCTCTCGTAGTTGCCGCTGATGGTGATCCCGCACTCCTTCTCGATGTAATCAAACTTTGACCCTTCAAGATGCGCCAGCGACAGGTTGCGAAACAGCTTCACCGGCATAAAGCTGTCCTCCAGCATCAGCGGTTTTCCGTCCACGTAGCGCACCCGTCTGGAAAAGTAGATCCGCTCATCCACCTGAATCCGCAGCTGGCTGGCGATGGCGGGCGGGGCGGGCATCACTTCGAACTGTAAGACCTTACTCTGCACCTCTTTTCCCTGCTGACGCAACACCTCCACCAGCCCGGTCAGGTTGGTGGTTTCGTGGTGAACGTCTTTGCGCGACACAAACGTTCCGCTACCGTGCCGCCGTTCAACCAGCCCCCAGCTCACCAGCAGATCCAGCGCCTTGCGGATGGTCATTCGCGCCACGCCAAATTCCTGCGCCAGCGCTTTCTCGCCCGGCAGCGGGCTGCCGATGTTGTAGTCAGACGAATTCAGCCGCAGCCGCAATCTGTCAGCAATGGATTTGTAGATCACCAGTAGACCTCTCTGCCCTTATCAGGGCGTGGATGGCGTCCTGACATGTCCATATTTACCGTAAAAAGTAGACCTGATTGGTCAAAATAAAACCATGAATGCGATCACGAATCGCAGCGGCACGCCATGTTCGCGCATCAGTAAGTTCTTATGCTCACCTCAGGCCAGCAAAAAACCATAAAGGCCTCTACCCCTACAGGTTGTTTCATGAGGATTTAAAAATGCTCAGTCAAATACAACGTTTTGGCGGTGCCATGTTTACCCCGGTGTTGCTGTTTCCGTTCGCCGGGATCGTGGTGGGAATCGCCATCATGCTTCGCAACCCGCTGTTTGTCGGCGAAGCCTTAACGGCCCCCGATCATCTTTTCGCGCAGATTGTTCACATCATCGAAGAGGGCGGCTGGGCGGTGTTCCGCAATATGCCGCTGATTTTTGCCGTCGGCCTGCCGATTGGCCTGGCGAAGCAGGCGCAGGGCCGCGCCTGTCTGGCGGTGCTGATTAGTTTCCTGACCTGGAACTACTTTATCAACGCGATGGGGATGACCTGGGGCCACTTCTTTGGCGTCGATTTCTCCGCCGAACCGACGGCAGGTAGCGGGCTGGCGATGATTGCCGGGATCAAAACGCTCGATACCAGCATCATCGGGGCCATCGTGATTTCAGGCATCGTCACCGGCATCCACAACCGCTATTTTGACAAGCCGCTGCCGGTGTTTCTGGGGATTTTCCAGGGCAGCTCGTTTGTCGTTATCCTCGCATTCTTCGTCATGATCCCCTGCGCCTGGCTTACGCTGCTGGGCTGGCCGAAAGTGCAGATGGGCATTGAGTCCCTGCAGGCGTTCCTGCGCTCTGCCGGGGCGCTGGGCGTGTGGGTGTATACCTTCCTGGAACGCATTCTGATCCCAACCGGATTGCACCACTTCGTCTACGGTCCGTTCATCTTCGGCCCGGCGGCGGTGGAAGGGGGGATTCAGGTCTACTGGGCACAGCACCTGCAGGAATTCAGCCAGAGCACCCTGCCGCTGAAAACCCTCTTCCCGGAAGGCGGCTTCGCCCTGCACGGTAACTCAAAAGTGTTCGGTTCGATCGGGATTGCGCTGGCGATCTGGTACACCGCGTCGCCGGAAAACCGCGTCAAGGTCGCGGGGCTGCTGGTCCCGGCCACGCTTACCGCGGTGCTGGTGGGCATTACTGAACCGCTCGAATTCACCTTCCTGTTTATCTCGCCGCTGCTGTTTGCCGTTCACGCCGTGCTGGCGGCGACCATGGCAACGGTGATGTACACCTTCGGCGTGGTCGGCAACATGGGCGGCGGCCTGCTGGACCAGTTCCTGCCGCAAAACTGGATCCCGATGTTCCATAACCACGCCGCGATGGTCTTCACCCAGATCGGCATTGGCGTGTGCTTCACCGGAATTTACTTCGTGGTCTTCAAAACGCTGATTGCGCGTCTGAACCTGAAAACGCCGGGCCGGGAAGAGAGCGAAATCAAACTCTACAGCAAGGCCGACTATAAGGCGGTGCGCGGGCAAACCACCGCCCCGGCGGCGGCCAGCCAGCAGGTCGGACAGGCCGCCGGGTTCCTGCAGGCGCTTGGCGGTGCGGCCAACATCGAAAGCATCAACAACTGCGCCACCCGCCTGCGCATCGCCCTGGTCGATATGGCGAAAACGCAAAGCGATGACGTCTTCAAAGCCCTCGGCGCCCACGGCGTGGTGCGACGCGGCAACGGCATTCAGGTGATTGTCGGCCTGCACGTTCCTCAGGTGCGCGACCAGCTGGAATCGCTGATGAAAACCCCCTTAACGAATGAACAAACCACCCTGACAGAGGCTATATCATGAAAAAATTCTCAGTTGTCATTGCAGGCGGCGGCAGCACCTTTACGCCTGGTATCGTCCTGATGCTGTTAGCCAACCGTGACCGTTTCCCGCTGCGCGCCCTGAAGTTCTATGACAACGACGGCGCGCGTCAGGAGACCATCGCCGAAGCGTGCAAAATCATCCTTAAGGAGCAGGCTCCGGAGATTGAATTCAGCTACACCACCGATCCGAAAGCGGCGTTTACCGATGTCGATTTCGTGATGGCGCATATCCGCGTGGGCAAATACCCAATGCGTGAAAAAGATGAAAAAATCCCGCTGCGCCACGGCGTGCTGGGCCAGGAAACCTGCGGCCCGGGCGGCATCTCCTACGGCATGCGCTCTATCGGCGGCGTGCTGGAGCTGGTGGATTACATGGAGCAGTACTCCCCAAACGCGTGGATGCTGAACTACTCCAACCCGGCGGCGATTGTCGCGGAAGCCACGCGCCGTCTGCGTCCGAACGCCAAAATCCTCAACATCTGCGATATGCCGATCGGCATTGAAGGGCGCATGGCGCAGATTGTCGGCCTGAAGGACCGCAAAGAGATGCGCGTGCGCTACTACGGCCTGAATCACTTCGGCTGGTGGACGTCGATTGAAGACCTGAACGGCAACGATCTGATGCCGAAGCTGCGCGAATACGTGGCGAAAAACGGCTATGTTCCGCCTTCGGAGGATGCGCACACCGAAGCGAGCTGGAACGATACGTTCGCCAAAGCAAAAGACGTGCAGGCGCTGGATCCGGACACCATGCCGAACACCTACCTGAAGTATTACCTGTTCCCGGACTACGTGGTCGCGCATTCCAACCCGGAACGCACCCGCGCCAATGAGGTCATGGATCACCGTGAAAAGCATGTGTTCAGTTCCTGCCGGGCGATTATCGAGGCGGGCAAATCCTCCGCCGGTGAGCTGGAAATTGATGAACATGCGTCGTACATCGTCGATCTGGCGACGGCAATTGCCTTTAACACCCAGGAGCGGATGCTGCTGATTGTGCCTAACAACGGGGCCATCCATAACTTCGATGCCGATGCGATGGTGGAAATTCCTTGCCTGGTGGGCCATAACGGTCCTGAGCCGCTTACGGTGGGCGATATTCCACATTTCCAGAAAGGGCTGATGAGCCAGCAGGTAGCGGTGGAAAAACTGGTGGTGGATGCCTGGGAGCAGCGCTCGTACCAGAAACTCTGGCAGGCGATCACCCTGTCGAAAACCGTGCCGAGCGCGTCCGTCGCGAAAGCGATTCTGGATGACCTGATCGAGGCCAATAAGGATTACTGGCCAGAGCTGCACTGATCGTCCTGACCGACATCGCCCGATGTCGGTCTCCTTGTCCTTGTCGATTTACGCTATGCTGAAGCCTGCCCGTTGCACGACAAGGAACCTTCATGAAAATTTCCCGCCTCGGCGAAGCGCCGGACTACCGCTTCTCACTGGCTAATGAACGCACGTTTTTAGCGTGGATCCGCACCGCGCTGGGATTCCTTGCCGCAGGGGTGGGTCTCGACCAGCTCGCGCCTGATTTTGCCACGCCGCTGATTCGCGAGGTGCTGGCGCTGCTCCTGTGCCTGTTTGCGGGCGTGCTGGCGGTTTACGGCTATCTGCGCTGGCTGCGCAATGAGAAGGCGATGCGTCTGAAGCAGGATCTGCCCTATACGCGCGGGTTATTCATCATCAGCGCGGTTTTGCTGGCGGTGGCGGGCGTGGTGATGGTGCTGGTGTTCTATGGCGGATAGCCGCAAAGCGCGACGGGAAGCGGACCCCGGCCTGCAGCCTGAACGGACGTCGCTCGCCTGGCTGCGTACGTTGCTGGGGTATGGCGCGCTGATTGCCCTGGCGATTAAGCACAACTGGCACCGCACCGGGGTGCCGTTCTGGATCTCGCTTGTTGTGCTGGCGCTGGTGGCGATTGTTTTATGGCGCTATACCCGCTGCCGTAACCTGATGGACGTGGCGCAGAACGACTTTGTGCAGCCGAAGGCTGTGCGGGATAAATTCCTGATTGCGCTGGCCGTGCTGTCTCTGTCTTTACTCTTCGCAGTGACTCACATTCAGCAAATTGTGAGCTTTTAAAGCCCGGTGGCGGCTACGCCTTACCGGGCCTACGATTAGCGGCCTTTTGCTAAATACTTCGCCATCTCGTCTTCCGGCACCATCCCGCCGCCGGTCGCCCACACAACGTGGGTAACGTTCGCACCGGCACTGACGCGCACCGGCCCGGCCATCCCCGCCAGCGCCGACGGTTCCAGACGAATGCCTTCCTCCTGCGCCAGCCAGCCGAGCATGTCGTACATGCTCTGATCGGAAAGCGTATAGAACCCATCAAGCAGGCGCTCCATCGCGCGGCCCACGAAGCCGGAGGCACGTCCTACCGCCAGCCCGTCCGCCGCCGTCACGTTATCAATGCCCAGGTCCTGCACGGCAATTTCATCGTGCAGGCCGGTGTAAACCCCGAGCAGCATGCACGGGGAGTGCGTGGGCTCCGCGAAGAAGCAGTGAACGGTATCGCCAAAGGCCAGCTTCAGGCCAAACGCCACGCCGCCGGGGCCGCCGCCGACGCCGCACGGCAGGTAGACATACAGCGGATGCTCCGCATCCACCACGCGGCCCTGTGCGGCAAACTGCGCCTTCAGCCGCTCGCCTGCTACCGCGTAACCCAGGAACAGGGTGCGGGAGTTTTCATCGTCAATGAAGAAACAGTTCGGATCGCTTTCCGCCGCTTTGCGTCCCTGCTCCACCGCCACGCCATAATCTTGTTCGTATTCCACGACGATCACGCCGTGGCTGCGCAGTTTGGCTTTCTTCCACTCGCGGGCGTCGGCGGACATATGCACCGTCACCTTAAAGCCGATGCGGGCGCTCATAATGCCGATGGACATCCCCAGGTTGCCGGTTGAGCCCACGGCGATGCTGTACTGGCTGAAGAAGTCCTTAAAGCGCGGCTCCAGCAGAACGCTGTAGTCGTCTTCAACGCTCAGCAACCCGGCTTCCAGCGCCAGTTTTTCCGCGTGGGTCAGCACCTCATAGATACCGCCGCGCGCTTTAATCGAGCCGGAGATCGGCAAATGGCTGTCTTTTTTCAGCAGCAGGGTGCCGGGAATGGCCTTGCCGGACTCTTTCTCCAGCCGCGCCTGCATTGCCGGAATCGCGACCAGCTCGGATTCAATAATCCCGCCCGTTGCCGCCGTCTCAGGGAAGGCTTTCGCCAGATAAGGCGCGAAGCGTTTCAGGCGAGCGTGGGCGTTGTCCACATCGGCTTTGGTCAGCCCAACATGGGGCAGCCCTTCAGCCAGCGTCGTGGTGCGGGGGTTAATCCAGGTGGTTTCTTTCAGGGCGATCAGATCCTCAACCAGAGGAAACTGTGCGGTTAAAGTAGTGATAGTTGCGTTTTCCATAATACGTCTCTTCGCGCTCAGATAATGAAGGAAAGCAGGAATGTGCCGCCAAGTGCAAGCACCGAGGCAATAAACGTCGCCGTCGTATAGTATTTGAAGGTCTCATTCAGGGTCGCGCCGCAGTATTGCTTCACCAGCCAGAAGAGAGAATCGGTCACGATCGTGCAGCCAATGGCGCCGGAACCGATGGCAATGGTGATGATCTCCGGGCTCACATTCGGGTAGAGCGGCAGCATCGGCGCGACTATCGCCGTGGCGCCCATCATCGCCACCGTCGCGGAGCCTACGGCGGCATGCAGCACCAGCGCCACCAGCCAGGCAAGCAGGATAGGGTGCATGTGCAGGTTCGAGAGAATATGCGCCAGCGAGTCCGCCAGTCCGCTGGTTTTCAGGATGGCGTTAAACGCGCCGCCCGCGCCGATAATCAGCAAAATGTTGGCGATAGAGCCGAAGCCGTGCTCGGTATGCGTCAGCATCGTGCCCATGCCCATATGCTGGCGGATGCCCAGCAGGTAGTAGGCGACAAACACGGCGATAAACATCGCGGTGATCGGGTTGCCGATAAACTCCAGCAGCGTATACAGCGTGCCTTCTTTTGCCATATTCAGCTCGGCAATGGTTTTCACCAGCATCAGGGCAATCGGCAGCAGCACCGTGAACAGCGTGGCGCCCAGCGACGGCAGGGTGTGCTCTTCCCGCACCTTCAGGTCTGAAAATTCCGCCGGAACCGGTTTAAACGGCAGACGGTTGCCGAGCAGTTTCAGGAACAGCGGGCCGCCGACCAGCGAGGCCATCAGGCCTACCATCAAACCGTAGACAATGACCGTTCCGACGTCCGCGCCTAATTTATTGGTCACAAACAGCGCGGCCGGATGCGGCGGCACCACGCAGTGCACCGCCATCAGCGCGGTACAGAGCGGAATGGCCAGCTTGAGCAGCGACGTGTTGGTCTTTTTGGCGATGGAAAACGCCAGTGGGATCAGCAGTACCACGCCCACTTCCACAAACAGCGTAATGCCGCAAATAAGGCCCACCAGCACCATAATCACGTCCGCCGACAGCCAGCGGCAGCGCTGCAGGGCGATCCCGATGCGCTCTGCCGCGCCGGAAACCTCCATCATCTTGCCGAGAATGGTTCCAAGGCCGATAACCGCCGCCAGGAAGCCCAGCGTGCCGCCAATCCCACTCTCGATGGCGTTTACCATATCCAGCGGGCTCATTCCCATCATTGCGCCGACGAAAAAGCTCGCCAGCAGTAGCGCGAGGAACGGGTGAAACTTCAGTTTTACGATGGTTAAAACAATCAACACGATGCTGACAAGCAGCGTTGCCACAACCCAGACCTGAGATCCCATATCTCACCTCACCCTTATGTCATCTGGGGGTATTGGACGAAAAATCGGCGTGGGCTGACAAACGATATAAATTGGCGTTCAGGTGAGCCAGATTGAATCAATTGAGTGACTATGCTCTAAAAAACGCACTTAATCTGAATTAGGGTCACATAAATTCACCCTTAAACGGTATGCTGAGCGCAGAAAACACGCGTGAGAATTATGATGACCGATGCAAATGAAGCCAGAAACCGGCTATTAAACGGCTGGCAGCTGTCGAAAATGTACACCTTTGAAGTCGCGGCCCGGCATGAATCCTTCGCGCTGGCGGCGGAGGAGCTGTCGCTCAGCCCCAGCGCGGTAAGCCACCGCATCAACCTGCTGGAAGAGGAGCTGGGTATTCAGCTATTTGTCCGTTCGCACCGTAAAGTCGAGCTGACGCAGGAGGGAAAGCGCGTTTACTGGACGCTAAAATCGTCCCTCGACACCCTGAATCAGGAGATCCTGGACATCAAAAACCAGGCGCTGTCCGGCACGCTG
Organism: Enterobacter sp. 148H3; assembly: GCF_034107425.1. Lineage (NCBI taxonomy): Bacteria > Pseudomonadati > Pseudomonadota > Gammaproteobacteria > Enterobacterales > Enterobacteriaceae > Enterobacter > Enterobacter sp. 148H3. The sequence goes on from NZ_JAWNEI010000008.1 coordinate 68,186, forward strand.
ACGGTCTACTCCCGGCCGTCGATCGCTCAGTGCTGGCTGGTACCCATGCTGGGTGACTTTACCCGCCGCTATCCGTCGATTTCGCTCACCATCCTGACCGGCAATGATTACGTCAATATGCAGCGAACGGGTGTCGATCTGGCGCTCTATTTCGACGATACGCCGCCAAACCATCTGTCTCATCACTTACTGATGGACGAGGAGATTTTGCCCGTCTGCTCCCCGCAGTATGCCCGTGAGCATGAACTGCTGAAAAACCCTGATAACCTCAGCCACTGCACGCTGCTTCACGACCGTCAGGCCTGGAGTAACGATTCCGGTACGGATGAATGGCTGAGCTGGGCGCAGCACTTTGCGGTGAATATGCCGTCATCGTCGGGTATCGGTTTCGATCGCTCTGATTTGGCGATTATTGCGGCCATCAATCACGTTGGCGTCGCGATGGGCAGAAAGCGGCTGGTGCAGAAGAGGCTCGAACGGGGCGAGCTGATCGCCCCGTTTGGTGACAAGACCCTGAAATGCCATCAGCACTACTATGTCTCGACGCTTTCTGGCCGTCAGTGGCCGAAAATAGACGCCTTTATCGGCTGGCTGAAAGAACTGGCAGGTTGAAGAATTATTACGCTTTCGCTCTACACCAAATGTGAAAAAGCGTGCTAAATACAGGTAATGCTTTCGATTTATCCAGGGTAAACCGTGTTAAAGCCTTTTATTGCCTTTGCATTACTGATCTCTTCCGGCTGGGCGATGGCCGCTGAGCCGCCGCTGACGGCTGCCCGTTATGCGCAGCAGCTGGGCGTCGGGATGGATGTGGACTGGGCGCGCACCGAACGCGGCATACGTGAATTCGACCCGCTGGTGGTCCGCGATTTTCGTGCAAAAGGCATTACCCACGTGCGCATCCGCGTGGCCGATGAGCCGACGGAAGCGCGGTTAATTCACCTTCGCAAGCTGGTAGAAGCCTGCGAGCAGTATGGCGTGATCCCGATAATTGCTTATCAGGCTGATGAATATAAAAACGACCCGAAAGCCGATAACGAGAAAGAGACGGTCAACTGGTGGATTGCCGTGGCACACTATTTCGGCCAAAGCTATCCGCAGCTGGGTTTTGATCTCATCTATGAGCCGGCCGACAAGCTTAACCACAGCCTGGCGTCGCTAAACCGCGTGTATGAAAAATCTATTAAAGCGATCCACGACATCGACCCCCAGCGCATGATCTTTATTGCGCCGCGCCTGCGTGCCGCACCGGAGGATTTATCCAGCCTGAAGCTGCCTGCGCACAGCCAAAACTACCTGCTGGCGGAGTGGCATATTTTCCCGTGGGGGCCGCTGAAAAATGGTGGTAAATACCCGTGGACGTCCGGCACGGCGGCGGAGAAAGCGGCTATCCATAATCGCATCAATACCGCCCTGCACTGGCAGCAAAAAACCGGTCACGTTAGCTGGGTCGGGGGCTGGGGCGTGGGGGAGTCAAACCACCTTACGCCAACCGCTTCGCAAATGGCCTTCGCCACCTTTATGGCCTGCGAACTGCAAAAAGCGAAAATCCCGTATGCGCTTAACGCGGATTTCCAGTTTTACGACGGGGAAGAGGGGGCCTGGCGGCCTGCGCCAGAGCCCTTACTGCAGGCGATGATAACGCCTGCCTGTGAAAAGCCCGGCGAGAAGCCGGGCCATCATGCGCTTAAACCGGCTGCTCGTGATGCGGAACGCGCGACGCCAGCGGCAGCCAGCACAGTAAAATCAGCAGCCCCATCAGCGTCATCAGCAACCCCAAACTAGACTGCCCGGTCTGCGGCATCATCGCCGACAGCCAGGCCAGCGCGCCGGAACCAATGTTCTGCAAACCGCCCACCAGCGCGCCCGCCGTGCCTGCGAGGAACGGGAACGGCTCCATCGCACCGCTGGTGGCGAGCGGGAACAGCATCCCCGCGCCGAAGAAGAACAGCGCTGCAGGGATGAGCAGCGTCCAGACGGTCATCACGCCAAACAGCCCTGGGATCCACATCATCAGACCCGCCAGCAGGCAGCTGATCACCGACTGCCACATCAGGGTGGAGAAGCGCTTGTTCTGACGCCCGGCAAACCACGCGCCGAAGAACGCCGCCGGGATTGGCAGAATAAACAGAATGCTCACCACCATGCTGCTCAGGCCCAGCCCCGCGCCCAGCAGCACGCCGGAGCAGGCTTCAAAGACTGCGATACCCGCCAGGCCGCCAATCAGCATCAGCAGGTAGCAGGTGAACGCGCCGTTGCCGAACAGCGTTTTATAGCTGGCGATCAGCTTCGTGCGCGGCGCGTCCTGCGGACGCGTTTCCGGCATCCAGCGCGCCATGCTGAAGGTGACAATGATGCACAGCACCAGCAGGAAGGCGTAGCAGGCGCGCCAGGACCACATCGTGTCCAGCAGGCCGCCGATCAGCGGGGCCAGCAGCGGGCTGACCAGAATCCCCATATTCAACAGACTGTTAGCATGACGGAGCTGGGTACCCTGATACATATCGCGCGGTAAGGTTCGCGCCATCACCCCGCCAACGCCGGTTCCGACGCCCTGCAGAGCGCTGGCGGCAATCAGTACGGTCAGGCTGTGGGTGGTCATCGCAATCACGGTCGCCACCATGAAAATGCACATACCGACTAAAATCACCGGACGGCGTCCGATACGGTCGGAGAGCGGTCCATAGAACAGCTGCGAAACGCCATAGGTCAGCAGGTAGGCTGCCATCACGCTTTGTACCGAGCCCTCGCGGACGTTTAATTCCTTTGCCATGTCGGCAATCGCCGGAATGTAGATGGTTTGCGCCATCTGACCGACGGCCACCAGTAACACCAGCATCAACAATAAGTTAACGTTCCGTTGCTTTTTCATGTCGCTGAATACTTTTGCCAAAAGAGAGAAATGAAGAATAAGTGACTGCGCATTCCCATAAATGCGCGAGGAATCTACCACAGAGAGATGACAAATTAAGCATTGTCGTGGTGAATGAAAAAAACGTGAAAGGCAGGATTTGTAAACAAGAACGGCAACTAATGTTGCCAGTGATTTACGCCAGACGTAGCAAAATGGCGCCGCCGGCGATACCCAGCGCCGCCGCGATGCGCAGGCCCGCAACCTTCTCTTTTAAATGGACAAACGCGATTAGCGCGCCGAAGAGTATGGAAGTTTCACGCAGCGCCGCGACTACCGCCAGCGGCGCCTGCGTCATCGCCCACAGCGCCAGACCGTAAGAGCCCATGGTGCCAACCCCGCCGAGCAGCCCCTTTTTCCAGTGCAGGCGCAGGTAGCCGGACGCCTCGCGCCGACGCGCGACCATCGCCCAGCCGAGCAGGCAGAAGCCGTTCATAAAGAAGGTCCATAGCGTATAGCCCAGCGCGGTGTCCGACAGCCGCACGCCGGTGCCGTCCACCAGCGTATACCCGGCAATAAAGCAGGCATTTAGCAGCGCCAACCAGATCCCTTTGCGTGGCTGCATGCGCCCGTTCATCGCCATCGCCAGAATCGACAGGCAAATTACCCCGATGCCGGACCAGGCGAGCCAGGAGAGACGATCGCCGAGCGCCAGCACGCTGATCAGCGCCACCAGCAGCGGGGCGGTGCCGCGCATCAGCGGATAGGTCTGGCTCATATCGGAAACCTGATAGGTCTTCGCGACCAGCACGGTGTACACCACCTGTAAGGCGCAGGAGACTAACAAAAATGGCCAGCTTGCAGCAGAAGGCTGTGGGGAAAACGGCAGTAAGACCAGAGCGATAACCGTGGCGGATCCGCTGACGCTTATTGCGGAATAGAGCTTGTCCGTTCCGGCCTTAACGATGGCGTTCCAGCTGGCATGCAGCAGCGCGGCGAAGAGCAAAATGCAGAATACGGTGATGGTCATGGCGTATCGGGTGGTGAATTGTCACTCAACTGTAACATTCACGCCCTGAAGCTGCCAGCCGCTTACACCGCACAAAAAAGGCGGTGCGTCACCCGCGGTTCGTCCGAGACCAGCGTAAATCCTGCCTGGCGATAAAACCCGTAGGCAGCGTCCGGCGCATGGGTATTGAGGAAATCAAACCAGATGCTGGCATCGGCCATCACCACGGTCAAAAGCTGCTTGCCAATTCCCAGCCCGCGGCACTTTTCGCTGACGTAGAGATGGCGAATACGTCCGGCGCGCGGCTGCTGGCTGAACGGATCGCGATTCAGACCGCACACGCCGACCAGCTTGCCGTTGAGAAACGCGCCTAACAGCTTTTCGCCCGGCGCGTTAAAGCGGTTCTCACCCCGCTGCCAGCTCTCTTCGAGCCTGCGCAGCATATTGAAATTCAGTGCAATACTTTCCGCCTTCAGGGCGATATAACCCGGCTCGTCTGGCGTGACAGGCTCAATTAACAGACGCGACATAGCATTCCCTCGTTATTAAAGAGGGGCGGTTGCCCGCCCCTCTCAGGTGCGACTTGAACCTGAATTACCGAACGAATTTCAGGACAGCATCAAGCAGTTGCAGTACAGCAACAATGAGTTTGAGGATAAGTATCACCATATCCACTACGCTCATACGCGTCTCCTTTTGGTTAAAAGGAGCACGATGCTGGCGTACCTTTCCGCCGCCTGTTGCCAGCACCTGGATTGACGTAACACAGTGTGCTCACTTCAGAGGGTTAAGGCACTGACGGCACCACCCGTTTCAGCCAGGACTTCGTTGCGCCGGTAGAACTGCGGCCCCCTCGCTCACTGCGAACACCCTCAGTATAGATAAATACTGTACGTATGAACAGTATTTTGTGGACAAAATCTGGATGGCGATCCATACTCAAAAACGTCAAAATCCGTGCCGGAATTGCGCGTTCGTCTTCGATCGCGTATACTTTTTTGCGTTGACGTAACACAGTGTGTTCTGCGGCGACCAACCGCAAAACCCTGATAAAAACCTCGCTTAGGCGGGGTTTTTTGTTTTCATCACCCAACAAACGAAACGTGATCCCTGACGCATTTTTGCGCAGATGAAAATTTTTCCATTGTCACGCCCGAAAACCTGTGTTTGTATAAATTCAATCAATGAATCCAAACACAGGTCCCCAATGACTTCATCCATCTTCACTTCGACCCTACTAAAAACTGCGCAACCAGCCGCAGTGGTCGTCGTGCGTGTGGTGGTGGTGGTCGTCGGCAATGCGCCGTAGGGACTGGATCAACACACGAATCCAAAACCCCGCCGGCGCAAACCGGGCGGGGTTTTTCGTTTAGGACCCTCCCCGGAAAGTCGGCCCAGAAGAAAAGGACTGGAGCATGGCAAGTTCGGGCACAACATCTACCAAGACGCGTTTTACCGGCGCGCAGCTGATCGTTCATCTGCTGGAGCGGCAGGGCATCACCACGGTTGCGGGCATCCCTGGCGGCACGGTGCTGCCGCTGTACGATGCGTTAAGCCAAAGCACGCAGATCCGCCACGTGCTGGCGCGCCACGAGCAGGGGGCAGGCTTTATCGCTCAGGGCATGGCGCGTACCCAGGGTAAACCGGCGGTCTGTATGGCCTGCAGCGGGCCGGGCGCAACCAACCTGGTGACCGCCATCGCCGACGCGCGCCTCGACTCCATTCCGCTGATCTGCATCACCGGCCAGGTGCCGTCCTCGATGATCGGCACCGATGCGTTCCAGGAAGTGGATACCTACGGCATCTCTATCCCCATCACCAAACATAACTATTTAGTTCGCGATATCAGCGAGCTTCCTCAGGTTATCAGCGATGCGTTCCGCATTGCGCAGTCCGGCCGCCCGGGCCCAGTGTGGATAGACATTCCTAAGGATGTCCAGACCGCAGAGATCGAGATCGACGTTCTGCCGGAGCCGGGCGAGCGAGCCCCCGCGCCGGAATTCAGCGCTGAGAGCGTGCGCGACGCTGCCGCCATGATTAACGCCGCCAAACGCCCGGTGCTCTATCTGGGCGGCGGGGCGATTAACGCCGCAGATGAAATCCGCGAGTTTGCAGAAAAAGCCAATCTGCCGACTACCATGACGCTGATGGCGCTGGGCATGCTGCCAAAAGCGCACCCGCTGTCCCTGGGCATGCTGGGGATGCACGGCGCACGCAGCACCAACTACATCCTGCAGGAGGCGGATTTATTGATTGTTATGGGGGCGCGTTTTGATGACCGGGCGATTGGCAAAACCGAGCAGTTCTGCCCGAATGCGAAAATCATTCACGTGGATATCGATCGCGCCGAGCTCGGCAAAATCAAGCAGCCGCACGTGGCGATTCAGGGAGATGTGGCGGAAGTACTGACGCAGCTGATCCCGCAAACCGACGCAACCGACCGCGCCGACTGGCGTCAGCTGGTGGCCGATCTGCAGCGCGAGTTCCCGGGTGCCATCCCAACCGAAGGCGACCCGCTGAGCCACTACGGGCTGATCAACGCCGTGGCCGCCTGCGTCGACGACAGCGCGATTATCACCACCGACGTCGGCCAGCATCAGATGTGGACCGCCCAGGCCTATCCGCTGAACCGTCCGCGCCAGTGGCTGACCTCCGGCGGTCTGGGAACCATGGGCTTCGGCCTGCCTGCGGCGGTCGGTGCAGCACTCGCCAACCCGGACCGCAAGGTCATCTGCTTCTCCGGTGACGGCAGCCTGATGATGAACATTCAGGAAATGGCGACCGCGGCCGAAAACCAGTTAGACGTGAAAATCATCCTGATGAACAACGAGGCGCTTGGCCTGGTCCACCAGCAGCAGAGCCTGTTCTACAAGCAGGGTGTGTTTGCGGCGACCTATCCGGGGATGATTAACTTTATGCAGATTGCTGCCGGCTTTGGCCTGCACACCTGCGATCTGAACGCGGAAGAGGATGCCCACGCGGCGCTGCAGGCGGCGATTTCTCGTCCGGGCCCGGCGCTGATCCACGTCCGTATCGACCCTGAACAAAAAGTGTATCCGATGGTGCCGCCGGGTGCGGCAAATACTGAGATGGTGGGAGAATAAGCCATGCAGAAACAACACGATAACGTCATTCTGGAACTCACCGTCCGCAACCATCCCGGCGTCATGACTCACGTCTGCGGGCTGTTTGCCCGCCGCGCGTTTAACGTGGAAGGCATTCTCTGTCTGCCGATTCAGGGCAGCGAGCACAGCCGCATCTGGCTCCTGGTGAACGATGACCAGCGTCTGGAGCAGATGATGGCGCAGATCGACAAGCTGGAGGACGTCACCAACGTGGCGCGCAACCAGTCCGATCCCACCATGTTTAACAAAATTGCGGTGTTTTTCGAATAGATCGCTCATTGCTTGAACACCCGCGCGCTTATCGTTAAGGTAGGCGCGTTTTTTTATCCGCCCGCCAGGAACGCGCCATGACCACCATCGCCCTTATCGACGACCACCTTATTGTCCGCTCCGGATTTGCCCAGCTTCTGAACCTCGAACCGGATTTTCAGGTGGTGGCCGAGTTTGGCTCCGGTCGCGAGGCGCTGGCGGGCCTGCCGGGACGAGGGGTGCAGGTCTGTATCTGCGATATCTCGATGCCGGATCTCTCCGGGCTGGAGCTGTTAAGCCAACTGCCGAAAGGGATGGCGACGATCATGCTGTCTGTTCACGACAGCCCGGCGCTGGTCGAGCAGGCGCTTAACGCGGGCGCGCGCGGCTTCCTTTCCAAACGCTGTAGCCCGGACGAGCTGATTGCCGCCGTGCGCACAGTCTCCACCGGCGGCTGCTACCTGACGCCGGATATCGCCATCAAGCTGGCGGCCGGCAGGCAGGATCCGCTCACCAGACGCGAGCGTCAGGTGGCTGAGAAGCTCGCGCAAGGGATGTCGGTGAAAGAGATTGCGGCTGAGCTGGATTTGTCGCCAAAAACCGTGCATGTCCATCGCGCCAACCTGATGGAAAAACTCAACGTCAGCAACGACGTCGAGCTGGCGCGCCGCATGTTCGACAGCTGGCAATGAGTTCCGCTTTTTCACGGCTGATCGCCGTCGTCGCCAGCTTTTTTATCTTCTCCGCCGCGTGGTTCTGCCTGTGGAGCATTAGTCTGCATCTGGTGGAGCGCCCGGAGCTGGCGGTGCTGCTGTTTCCATTCGGCCTGCGTCTGGGGCTGATGCTGCAATGCCCGCGCGGCTACTGGCCCGTTTTGCTCGGGGCAGAGTGGCTGATGCTGGTCTGGCTGGCTCAGGAGGTTGCCCTCGCGCATCTTCCCTTATTGATGACCGGAAGCCTGCTCACGCTTCTCCCTGTTGCCCTCATTTCCCGCTATCGTCACCAGCGCGACTGGCGCACCCTGCTGCGGCAGGGGGCGGCGCTGATTGCCGCCGCGTTGTTACAATCCCTGCCGTGGATTGGCGAGAAAGAGATGCTCAACGCCCTGCTGCTGACCCTCACCGGTGGCCTGACGCTGGCACCCACCTGCCTCGTGATTTGGCACTACCTCACCAGCACCGTCTGGCAGCCGCTCGGCCCGGGGCTGGTTTCCCAACCGGTGAACTGGCGCGCCCGGCATCTCATCTGGTATCTGCTGCTGTTCGTGGTAAGCCTCTGGCTTCAGCTGGGTTTGCCCGCCGAGCTTTCACGCTTCACGCCGTTTTGCCTTGCGTTGCCGATTATTGCTCTGGCCTGGCACTATGGCTGGCAGGGGGCGCTGATCGCCACCCTGATGAACGCCATCGCGCTGATCGCCAGCCAGACCTGGCACGACCATCCGGTGGATTTGCTGCTCTCGCTGCTGGCCCAGAGCCTGACCGGGCTGCTGCTCGGCGCGGGCATTCAGCGCCTGCGCGAGCTGAACCAGTCCCTGCAGACCGAGCTGGCGCGCAATCGCCGTCTGGCTGAACGCCTGCTGGAGACGGAAGAGAGCGTGCGGCAGGAGGTGGCCCGCGAGCTGCACGATGATATCGGCCAGACGATCACCGCCATCCGCACCCAGGCGGGCATTGTCCAGCGTCTTGCGGCGGAAAATGCGGGCGTGAAGCAGGGCGGGGCGCATATTGAACAGCTTTCGCTGGGTGTGTATGACTCGGTGCGACGCCTGCTCGGCAGGCTGCGGCCGCGCCAGCTTGACGACCTGTCGCTGGAGCAGGCGGTACGCTCCCTGATGCGCGAGATGGAGCTGGAAAGCCGCGGCATTGTCAGCCATCTCGACTGGCGCATTAGCGAACCTGCGCTGAGCGAAGGCCAGCGCGTAACCCTGTTCCGCGTCTGTCAGGAGGGGCTGAACAATATCGTCAAGCACGCCAGTGCCAGCGCGGTCACGATACAGGGCTGGCAGCAGGACGAGCGCCTGATGCTGGTGATTGAAGACGACGGCTGCGGCCTGCCGCCGGGCTCCGGCCAGCAGGGCTTTGGCCTGGCGGGTATGCGCGAGCGCGTCAAGGCGCTGGGCGGCACGCTGAACCTTTCCTGTACCCACGGGACGCGCGTCAGCGTCAGTTTGCCGTTAAGGACGCATCATGTTTAAAACCCCAGCCAGCGCAGCCCCATTAAGCAACAAAGCGGAAATTGACGCCCGCTACCGCTACTGGCGACGTCATATTCTGATTACCATCTGGCTCGGCTACGCGCTGTTCTACTTCACCCGCAAAAGCTTCAACGCCGCCGCGCCGGAGATCCTCGCCAGCGGCGTGATGACGCGCACCGATATCGGCCTGCTGGCAACGCTGTTTTACATCACCTACGGCCTGTCGAAGTTCTTCTCCGGTATTGTTAGCGACCGCTCTAACGCCCGCTATTTCATGGGCGTTGGGCTGATCGCGACCGGGGTGGTGAACATCCTGTTTGGTTTCTCCACCTCGCTTTGGGCCTTCGCCCTGCTGTGGGCGCTGAACGCCTTTTTCCAGGGCTGGGGCGCGCCGGTCTGCGCCCGCCTGCTCACGGCGTGGTACTCGCGCAACGAGCGCGGCGGCTGGTGGGCCGTCTGGAACACCGCGCATAACGTCGGCGGGGCGCTGATCCCGATGGTGGTCGGCGCCGCGGCGCTGCACTACGGCTGGCGCGCGGGGATGATGATTGCCGGTGGCCTCGCCATTCTCGCCGGGCTGTTCCTCTGCTGGCGCCTCCGCGACAGGCCGCAAACCGTTGGCCTGCCTGCGGTGGGCGACTGGCGGCACGACGAAATGGAGATTGCCCAGCAGCAGGAGGGGGCGGGGCTGACCCGTAAGGAGATCCTCACCAAATACGTGCTGAAAAACCCGTACATCTGGCTGCTGTCGCTCTGCTACGTGCTGGTCTACGTGGTGCGCGCGGCCATTAACGACTGGGGCAATCTGTACATGTCCGAGACGCTCGGCGTGGACCTGGTCACCGCTAACTCGGCGGTGACGATGTTCGAACTGGGCGGGTTTATCGGCGCGCTGGTAGCGGGCTGGGGTTCGGATAAGCTGTTCAACGGCAACCGCGGCCCGATGAACCTGATTTTTGCCGCCGGGATTTTGCTCTCCGTCGGCTCGCTGTGGCTGATGCCGTTCGCCAGCTACGTGATGCAGGCGGCGTGCTTCTTTACTACCGGCTTCTTCGTCTTTGGCCCGCAGATGCTCATCGGCATGGCAGCGGCGGAGTGTTCCCACAAAGAGGCGGCAGGCGCGGCGACGGGCTTTGTCGGGCTGTTTGCCTACCTTGGCGCATCGCTCTCCGGCTGGCCGCTGGCGCGGGTGATCGATATCTGGCACTGGAGCGGTTTCTTCGCGGTGATCGCCATCGCGGCGGGAATTTCCGCCCTGCTGCTGCTGCCTTTCCTGCACGCGCAGGCCCCGCGCGAGATGGGTGAAGCGTGATGCGCCTCACCTTTCTGGCCCGAGTGGCGTAAAACTAAGAAATTTTCCCGGTTTTACCTGGACACTGTCTCAGGCATCTCTCCTGGCTGATTTTTACAATGCCTGCCATTCGCAGGTAAAAATCAGCTCAGGAGCAAACCATGCTGGCCTTCCTCAACCAGGTGCGCAAGCCGACCCTGGATCTGCCGCTCGACGTGCGGCGCAAAATGTGGTTCAAACCGTTCATGCAGTCCTATCTGGTGGTCTTTATCGGCTACCTGACCATGTACCTGATCCGCAAAAACTTTAACATCGCGCAGAACGACATGATCTCCACCTACGGGCTGAGCATGACGCAGCTGGGGATGATTGGCCTGGGCTTCTCCATCACCTACGGCGTGGGAAAAACGGTTGTGTCCTACTACGCGGACGGCAAAAACACCAAGCAGTTCCTGCCGTTTATGCTGATCCTCTCCGCCATCTGTATGCTCGGCTTCAGCGCCAGCATGGGCGCAGGGTCTGTCAGCCTGTTCCTGATGATCGCCTTCTACGCCCTGAGCGGCTTCTTCCAGAGTACCGGCGGGTCGTGCAGCTACTCCACCATCACCAAGTGGACCCCGCGCCGCAAGCGTGGTTCGTACCTCGGCATGTGGAACATCTCCCACAACCTCGGCGGAGCGGGTGCGGCAGGCGTGGCGCTGTTTGGCGCAAACTACCTGTTCGACGGCCACGTGATCGGCATGTTTATCTTCCCGTCGATTATTGCCCTGATTGTTGGCTTTATTGGCCTGCGCTACGGCAGCGACTCCCCGGAATCGTACGGCCTCGGCAAAGCCGAAGAGCTGTTCGGGGAAGAGATCAGCGAAGAGGACAAAGAGACCGAAGAGAACGAGATGTCCAAATGGCAGATCTTTGTTGAGTACGTGCTGAAAAACAAAGTGATCTGGCTGCTGTGCTTCTCAAACATATTCCTCTACGTGGTGCGCATCGGCATCGACCAGTGGTCCACCGTGTACGCCTTCCAGGAGCTTAAGCTCTCTAAAGAGGTGGCGATTCAGGGCTTCACCCTGTTCGAAGTGGGCGCGCTTGTCGGCACCCTGCTGTGGGGCTGGCTCTCTGACCTCGCCAACGGCCGTCGCGCGCTGGTGGCCTGCGTCGCGCTGGCGCTGATTATCGCTACCCTAGGCGTCTACCAGCATGCCAGCAACCAGTACGTTTACCTCGCATCCCTGTTCGCGCTCGGCTTCCTGGTGTTTGGTCCGCAGCTGCTGATCGGCGTGGCGGCAGTGGGCTTCGTACCGAAAAAAGCGATCGGCGCTGCCGATGGGATTAAAGGCACCTTCGCCTATCTGATTGGCGACAGCTTCGCCAAGCTGGGTCTGGGGATGATCGCTGACGGTACGCCAATTTTCGGCCTCACCGGCTGGGCGGGAACCTTCGCGGCGCTGGATGCGGCAGCGATCGGCTGTATCGTCCTGATGGCGATGGTCGCGGTACTGGAGGAACGTAAAATTCGCCGTGAGAATCGTGCGCAGAAATTAAAAACAGCCTGAGTGTGCAGGTAACGTCTTTGCCCGGTGTGTGATGCCGGGCTTTTTTATTTCCGCCGACGGCATTAATACCTTATCCCCCGTCCCGCGACGTCTTTTCAGTGCACTATTCTGGTTCTGCCCGCTGTTGACGCCGTGCGTTTCCCGCTATGATGAGCGGCTAGTCAAAGGAGAACGCATGGTCTGGATAATGCTGGCAACGCTTGCCGTGGTGTTTGTGGCGGGATTTCGCGTCCTGACCTCAGACTCCCGCCGCGCCATCAAACGTTTAAGCGAGCGTCTGGGCATCACCCCGATGCCGGTTGAGTCGATGATCGATCAGTTCGGTAAAATGCCGGGCAATGAGTTTATCCGCTACCTTGAGCGCCCGGACGAAGCGCATCTGCAAAACGCCGCGCAGGTGCTCCTGATCTGGCAGGTCTGCATTGTCGACGGCAGCGAGGAGAACCTGCACGCCTGGCACCGCATGCTGCGTAAAGCCCGCCTTGCCGCACCCATTACCGATGCGCAAATTCGTCTGGCGCTTGGCTTCATGCGGGAGATGGAGCCCGATCCGCAGGAGCTGAACGCCTTCCAGCTACGCTACAACCAGCTCTTTCTGCCGGAAGAGGGTGTGTTTTATCTGCACTGATCCCCTCTAAAAACCACAAAAGTTGTCTAAACGTTAAATCCGTCACACTTTTGATGATAAACTGCGCGACTTTTCCGCACGTTTTTATCTTCAGGTGACGCCATGACAGAACATATCCAGCCCACGACCAGACCGCAGACCAAAGAGGTTTCACGCCCCAACTGGTCGGCGGTTTTCTCCGTGGCGTTCTGCGTCGCCTGCCTGATTACCGTTGAGTTTCTGCCGGTGAGCCTGCTGACGCCGATGGCGCAGGACCTGGGCATTTCCGAAGGCGTGGCGGGGCAGTCCGTTACCGTCACCGCGTTTGTGGCGATGTTTGCCAGCCTGTTTATCACCCAGGTGATTGGCACCATCGACCGTCGCAAAGTGGTCATTCTGTTCAGCGTGCTGCTGACGCTCTCCTGCCTGCTGGTCTCCTTCGCAGAAAGCTTCACCCTGCTGCTGCTGGGCCGCGCCTGTCTGGGACTGGGGCTCGGCGGCTTCTGGGCGATGTCCGCCTCGCTGACCATGCGCCTGGTGCCAGCGCGCACCGTGCCGAAAGCGCTGTCCGTCATATTTGGCGCGGTCTCCATCGCGCTGGTGATTGCCGCGCCGCTGGGCAGCTTCCTGGGCGGGATTATCGGCTGGCGTAACGTCTTTAATGCGGCGGCGGTTATGGGCGTGCTTTGCGTTATCTGGGTGTGGAAGGCGCTGCCGTCCCTGCCTGGCGAAGCGGCGCACCACAAACAGAACATGTTTAGCCTGCTGAAGCGTCCCGGCGTGCTGGCGGGGATGACCGCGATCTTTATGTCCTTTGCCGGGCAGTTTGCTTTCTTTACCTATATCCGCCCGGTGTTTATGACCATGGCGGGCTTTGACGTAGACGGCCTGACGCTGGTGCTGCTGAGCTTCGGTATCGCCAGCTTTGTCGGTACGTCGCTTTCGTCCCAGTTCCTGAAGCGCTCCCTGAAAGTGGCGCTGGCGGGTGCGCCGCTGGTGCTGGCTGCAAGCGCCGCGGTGCTGGTGCTGTGGGGCAGCGATAAGTGGGTCGCGTCTGCCATTGCGATTATCTGGGGCTTTGCCTTTGCGCTGGTGCCGGTGGGCTGGTCGACGTGGATCACCCGCTCGCTTGCCGATCAGGCTGAAAAAGCCGGGTCGATTCAGGTGGCGGTGATCCAGCTGGCGAACACCTGCGGCGCGGCGATTGGCGGCGAGGCGCTCGACCACCTGGGGCTGACGTCACCGCTGGTGATTTCCGGTACGCTGATGCTTTTGACCGCGCTGCTGGTGGCGGGCAAGGTTAAAGCACGTTGATTGATAAATAGTCACTTCATCGATATACTTGTACCGTAACTTGTACAGGAGGGAATATGCAGGTTGTGACGTTTACCGAAGCACGAAGCCGACTCAAAGATGTGTTGGACGACGTGAATGACAACGTGGAGACAACCATCATCAGCCGCCGAAACGGGGGGGACGCGGTGGTTATGTCTCTGCAGCACTACAACTCGATGATGGAAACCATCCATCTGATGAGTTCGCCTGCTAACGCCAGCCGACTGATGGAGTCAATCGCACAGGCAAATACCGGAAAAACCACGCAGAGGGATCTGATAGATGACCAGGCTACTGATTTGGACTGATAACGGCTGGGATGATTACCTGTGGTGGCAGGAGCAGGACAAGAAAACGCTTCGCAGAATCAATAAATTGATTGAAGATGCGAAGCTTCAACCTTTCGATGGCCTGGGTAAGCCGGAACCCCTTAAAGGTAACCTTTCCGGATACTGGTCCCGTCGAATCAATGATACCGATCGTCTGGTTTACGGGGTGTCAGATAGCGCTCTTACTATTTTAATGTGCCGCTATCACTATTATTCGTAGATCACGCCGATGTCCTCACCCGTCTTCTTGAATCCATCGAAATCAGTACAACCGACGACACGATCAGCAGCGTCCCCAGCCAGTCCGGCAGGGTGAACGCCACGCCCAGCAACACCACCGACAGCAGCGCGCTGCTCAGCGGCTCGGCGCAGCTCAGAATGCTCGCCTTCGGCCCGCCTATCGTCTGCGCGCCTTTCAGATACAGGCTAAACGTCAGCGCGGTGCCAATCACCACCAGATAGAAAAACGCCAGCAGCAGGCTGCCGTCAATGACGAAGGTCGTCCCGCGCCCGGCGTAGAACGGCGTCAGCATTAACCCGGCAATCAACATACTCCAGCCGACAATCGGCAATGTGCCGTAGCGGGCGATAAGCGATGACGGATAGGTGGTGTAAAATGCGGCGGCAAACGCCGAGGCGATGCCGAAGAACAGTGCGGCAGGCGAGATGGAGAGCGAGGTTGGGTCGCCGTGGGTGACCAGCAGGAACGTTCCGACCAGCGAGGTCACAATCGCGGATAAAACAAACACGCCGGGGCGCTTTTTCCGCGCCAGCGCGAACCAGGCCACGATAATCGTTGGCGACAGAAACTGCAGAACGGTAGCGGTCGCGGCGTTGGATTTTTCAATCGTCAGCAGGAAGGTGAGCTGCACGGTGAGCGCGCCGACCAGCGAGAAAAACAGCAGGCTGAGGGCGTCTTTGCGATGCTTGATGACCGAGAAAATCTTGTCGCCGTGAACGAAGGAGAGCGTCAGCAGGATCACGCCGGTAAACAGCAGGCGAACCATGGTCAGGTAAGGCGAAGAAATGTGGCTTTTCTCCATGATGTACTGCGCGCAAACGCCGGAACTGCCCCATAAAACGGCGGCGATCAGGACGTTCAGCATCCCTTTACGTGTAGAACCCATTTTCTCCCCTGTTATGTTGGTTTTTTTCTAGCATAACATGGGATCTTTCCGGGTGGCGCTACGCTTACCCGGCCTACAAAACCTTGTAGGCCCGTGCAAGCGCAGCGCCGCCGGGCGAAACAAACGGCGCTGTACTAGAACCACGCCTCCCACATCGCGCCGACGTTGAAGTCGTCGAGCGTTTCGTCTTTGGTGTTGTTCACGCGCGCGGTGCGTGCGTTATCCACTTTGCCGCCGGTCACGTAGAAGCGCAGCATCGGACGGAACTCTGGCCCCATGGCGATAGACATGTTCTGCGACAGGGTCAGCTTCCAGCCCTTGTTGTCGCCGCCGTTGTCGTAGTCAACGTGCTGCCAGCCTGCTTCCAGCCAGGTGGAGTGAACGTCGTTCCACCAGTGCATCGGACGCACGATGGCGTTGTAGTTCTTACGGTTATCGGTCTTATCGCGGCTGTTGTCGTAGTCGTGGAAGGCGAGGATGTACTCCACCTGCGTGGCCTGGGTGAATTTGTACAGCCCTTCGAAACTGGCGTAGACCGTGGTCAGGTCTTCGGTTTTATTGAACACGCTGTTGTCCGAATTATCGGAGTAGCGGGCGATCACCTTGTTCACGCCGCTGTCGTTGGTGTGGCTCAGCACCACGCCGCCCTGCCACGCGTTCAGACGTTCGTCGCTCTCCACCGCTTTGGAGTCAAAGCCGTAGTTGGCGTAAAGCTCCATGTCGATCGGGCCGAGCTTCATGCCGTGGATTTTTGAGGTCGCGGCGTAGTTGCCTTTGTCGCCCGTGCCGGACCCGCCGGTACAGGTGATGCGCGACGGGTTGGCTTCATCTTCCATCACTTCCGGGCTACAGGATTCCACCGCCGCCACGGCGGCGACGTCAAACTGCACGCCGCCGATATCGAAGTTCTTCACCCCGGCGCCCTGGCCGTCGTGGTTCATCCAGAAGTAATCGTTGATGCCCTGCTGCGGACGCTGGTGGAAGTCACGACCGGCCCAGAAATAGGCGTTCGGGTTGGAGGCCATAATGTTGGTCACCCCTGCGTAGGCTTTTTTCAGGTTAACTTCGTCGCCCCAGTGGTCGATCATCACGTTGATATCCCAGATGGCGCCGTTTTCGCCTTTAAAGGCCTTGGAAAGCTGGAATTCCCCGCCGTTGCCTTCGTTGCCCAGACGACCAATGGCGGACGCGCCGTTGTATGAACCGTCCACCGCCACGTATTTCTGATCGGCGGCCTGGAAGTGCGCGCCGTATCGGGCGTAGCCGGTAAATTTAACCCCAAACGGAATCGCCATATCCGGAGATTGCGCCGCGCTTTGCGGCTCGGTCACCACGTCCGCTTTTTTCGCGACGGCAGCATCCATTTTGGCCTGACGTTCAGCCAGGGCTTTATCCACCGCTTTCGCCACAATGGCGTCGATTTGTTCCTGCGTGAATTCCTGTGCGAGCACGGAAATTGGGCAAAGCGCGGCGATAACCGCCATGGTTAATGGAAGTTTTTTAATCGTATTCATGGTTATCTCAATATAGTTTAATTTTATTCAGACAATAACCATCCCGCTCCGATCTGACAGAATATGTCGCTATCATCAGAACAAGTGGATTTCTAGTTTTAGGTACAGAGGTGTTACATTAATTTATTTCGACATAGGCTATCTCTGATATAAATGAATAATTTCTTCGGACAATTCACGTGCTAATAAGGAATTCATTAAGTGATCCTGCGCGTGAACCATGATTAACGTCATCGGCTGACGGCCTTCGCCCGCATCCTGCTCGATCAGTTTGGTCTGCATCTTGTGCGCCTGGCGCGCGTAGCCATCGGCTTCGCGCAGCAGGCTTTTGGCCTCGTCAATGTTTCCCTGACGCGCGGCGTGCAGGGCTTCAAAGCACAGGCTGCGGGACTGCCCGGCATTGACGATAATTTCCATTACGGCTTCTTCTAATGCGATCATAATCATGACTCTTTTTCAAAACTATTATTTAACGCGGTGGCGGCAAACCACTCCCCGCTTTTCTTAATGGTGCGTTTCTGCGTCTCTAAATCGAGCTGGATAAATCCGTAGCGATTTTTATACGCGTTGCACCACGACCAGTTATCTATAAACGTCCACATATGGTAGCCAAGACAATTACACCCTTCGCTAATCCCTTTATGCAGCCAGGCTAAATGTTCGGAAATAAACTCGATGCGGTATTGATCGTTAATCTGACCATTTTCAATAAAACGCTGCTCATTTTCGACGCCCATGCCGTTTTCGGAAATAAAGCAGCGAGGGTTGCCGTAGTTGTCGCGCAGGTTAATCAGAATATCGTAGATACCCGGCTCGTGGATTTCCCAGCCGCGGTGCGGATTCATCTTGCGGCCCGGCATCTCGTAATTATCAAAGAACCACTCCGGCATAAACGGCGCCTGCGGGTTCACCGCGCTGTCGCGACACTTCACGCGACGCGGCTGATAGTAGTTGATGCCGAGCAGATCGATTTTCCCTTCCGCAATCAGGAAACCATCTTCCGGCTTGCAGGAGGGTAATTGATCGTAGGATTTTAGCAGCGCCACCAGATCCGCCGGGTATTCGCCGCGCAGGACCGGGTCAAGGAAGCTGCGGTTAAACATCAGATCCGCAACGTGCGCCGCCTTCACGTCTGCCGGGTTCTGCGAGCGCGGATACGACGGCGTCAGGTTCAACACGATGCCGATCTCCCCCGCGTAGTGCCCGGCGCGGTAGGCCTGAACCGCCTTCGCATGGGCCAGCACCGTGTGATACGCCACGGTGGCTGCCCGACGAAAATCCACTACGTTCGGGTAGTGGAAGTCGTACAGATAACCGCCTTCCACCGGCACGATCGGCTCGTTGAAGGTAAACCAGTGCAGCACGCGATCGCCGAACAGCTCGAAGCAAATCTGCGCGTAACGGGCGTACGCGTCCACCACGTCGCGGTTTTCCCAGCCGCCTATTTCCTGCATCGCCATCGGCATGTCGAAATGGAACAGAGTGATAAACGGCGTGATACCCTGTTCGTTCAGCTCGTCAATGACCTGATTATAAAAATCGACCGCGTCCGGGTTCACTTCACCGATACCGTCGGGGATCAGGCGCGCCCAGCTAATCGAGGTGCGAAAGCTGTTGTGGTTCAGCTGTTTCAACAGCTGAATGTCCGTTTTCCAGTGCTGATAAAACGTGGAGGTCTGCTGTGGCCCCACGCCGTTGTGAAAACGGTTCGGCTCGCGGGCAAACCAGTAATCCCACGTGGTTTCCCCCTCTCTTGCCCCTTCCGTCTGGAGAGCGGAGCTTGCGCTGCCCCACCAGAAGTTATCGGGAAATGCGTATTTCATGACTCTTCCTCTTTGACTTAATTGCTGGCGGTCTCGGCGGCACCGACGGTTGCCTGGGCCTTCTGCTCTTCGTTTTTGATGAGCGTACGCTCATAGGCGCGCAGGAACGGCAGGTACATCAGCGCGGACATCACCATACAGACCAGGCACATCACCACCGGGCTCAACGCCCAGTTCGCCGCCCACGAGGCGCCGATCGGTGCAGGGGTAGTCCATGGGGTCAATGACACAACCTGTGCCAGCCAGCCGAGCTTGGTTGCCGCGTACGCCAGACAGGCGTTGACCAGCGGAACGAACACGAACGGGATAAACAGCATCGGGTTCATGATGATCGGCGCGCCGAACAGAATTGGCTCGTTGATGTTAAAGAAGCTTGGCACAACGCCCATTTTGCCGATGGTGCGCAGGTGGGTAACGCGGCTGCGCAGCAGCAGGAACGCCAGCGGCAGTGTGGAGCCGACGCCGCCAATCAGCAGGTAGTGATCCCAGAAGCCCTGCAGGTAAACGTGCGGCAGCGCCGCGCCTGCTGCCAGTGCCGCCTGGTTTGCCGAGAGGTTTGCCATCCAGAACGGGTTCATGATGCCGGTAACGATCAGCGAGCCGTGGATACCCGCAAACCAGAAGATCTGGCACAGCAGCACGGAGAGCAGAATGGCGGGCAGGGAGTCAGAGGCGGACACTAGCGGCTCCAGCAGGTGCATAATCGCCTGCGGGATAATCATCCCGGTCTGCGCTTCAATGAACAGGTTCAGCGGATGCAGCGTGCCGATCACCACCATCACCGGGATCAGGATCTCAAACGAGCGCGCCACGCCGGTTGGCACTTCCTTCGGCAGACGAATGGTGACATTGTTCTGCTTCAGCCATGCGTAAACGCGGGTGGCGTAAATCGCGGTGATCAGCGCGGTGAAGATGCCCTGACCGGAGAGATACTGGGTCGAGATTTTGCCATCGGCATACGGCGCGGCGACCAGCAGGAAGGCCATAAAGGCCAGCAGGCCGGACATCACCGGGTCGAGGTTAAACTGACGTCCCAGGCTCGCCCCAATCCCCACCGAGATGAAGAAGGTCATAACGCCCATGCTGAGGTTAAACGGCAGCATCAGCTGCTCGC
The DNA here is from genome assembly GCF_034107425.1 of Enterobacter sp. 148H3. Classification (NCBI taxonomy): domain Bacteria; kingdom Pseudomonadati; phylum Pseudomonadota; class Gammaproteobacteria; order Enterobacterales; family Enterobacteriaceae; genus Enterobacter; species Enterobacter sp. 148H3. Next base: position 88,307 of record NZ_JAWNEI010000008.1, read on the forward strand.
GGTAGGTCTGGGAGAAATCCAGCCAGCCGCGGGCGAAGCTGTTGGTGGTATCCGCCGAGAACGGTGGGAAGATGAACACCAGCATAAACGAGCCGATGATCATGAACGGCAGCGCGGCGGTAAAGCCGTCGCGGATGGCAATCACATACTTTTGCTGGCCGAGCTTCGCGGCCAGCGGGGTAATTGACTGCTCAATCACCGCGACCATGGATTGATATAACGAACTCATGTGAACACCTTTTAGTGTGCCGCTTCGATGAGCGACAGAGCATAGTCCAGTACTTTATCGCCACGCTGCATGCCGTAGTCCATCATGTCGATGGGCTGTACCGGAATGCCATGCGTCGCCGCCTTGTCTGAGAGTGTCTGTAACATGTATTTCACTTGCGGTCCGAGAAGGACAACCTGGTATTGCGGAAACTGCGTATCAAATTCGGAAACACCGTACGCATCAATCTTCACCGGCAAACCACGTTCTTTCGCGACATCGACCATTTTGCTGACCAACAGGCTGGTGGACATCCCGGCAGAGCAGCACAGCATAATCTTGAACATCGACAACCATCCTCTAAATGTAAAAAGTTATTGCGAGGATGATTGGACATTATACGGAAACCGGTTTCCATTTATAAAAAGCAGAACTGTGATAGCCATCAAGATCCAATACTTATGAGGCTAATTAACCGGATGTGTGTCACATAATTTGGCTGGTTTGACAGCATTTTGAGTGGAAACGGAAAATCGGTTTCCATGGAAAACGGAAACGGATATACTCCGTTCTGGCTATAATGTGAGCCGAAGCGGTGATGGAATTTGCAGGCGCGAGGTAAGCCTGCCAGGGGAAAAAGATGTCGACAATCAATGATGTATCACGTCTTGCCGGGGTGTCTAAAGCCACGGTTTCGCGAGTGTTGAGTGGGTCGCGTGGCGTTAAGGAAGCCAGCCGTCAGGCCGTTCTGAAAGCTGTGGATGAGCTGAACTATCGTCCCAACGTGATTGCCCAGTCGCTGCTGAGCCAGTCGACGGGCTGCATTGGGGTCATTTGCGCGCAGGAGAATATTAACCAGACCACCGGTTATCTGTACGCGCTGGAAAAACAGCTCAGCCAGCATCAAAAACACCTGCTGCTGCGTTTCGCGCACAGCAAAGCGGAAGTGATGAACGCCCTTGAAGAACTTTCCTGCGGGCTTTGTGATGACATCCTGGTGATCGGCGCCCGTTTCCCGCTGGACGTCGACATGGACAACGTCATTTTGGTGGACTGCATGGATTCTGATAATTCCAACAGCATCCAGTTCGATCACGCTTTTGCCGCAGAAACTGCCTGTAACTATCTCACCAGCCAGGGGCGTCGCCAGATTGCGCTGATCCACCCCCACGGCAGCGGTTTTGCCGACCAGGTGCTGCTCGGCTACAAGCACGCGCTGGAGAAAAATTTCCTGCCCTTTAATCGCAACCTGGTCTTTATGGACGCGACGTCTTCGTCCGTTGCGCTGCAGGAGCTGCTTAATAACGCCAGCACGCTGAACTTCAACGCGCTGCTGGTGGCGGACGAGCAGGAAGCCCAGCGGGTGATCCCGCAGCTGCAGGCGTTTAATAAATCGGTGCCGGATGACATCATGGTCTTTAGCCTTGCCGGATCGCTGCACCTGCCGGGTATTCCGGTGATCCCGGCGATTGAATATTCCATGGATGCCATGGCGGCGCGTATCGTGAGCTGGCTGACGGAGAAAACGCAGATGCTGGGCTCGTATGTGCTGCGCGGAGATTTAATTATTCCGGATGTGCGTAAGCGTTAAACATATTTTCCAGGCCGGGTAAGCGCAGCGCCACCCGGCAAGCAGCATTCAATAATCTTCCATACAGTCCACCTGACCAATCGCCCCCCAGTAGGCGTCCAGGTTGTCGCGCTTCACGGCGGTAATGGCATTTTTGATTAGCAGCTGATTGGCCTCGGACGACAAAATCATCTCCTGCCAGGCTTTATCGCTCTGCTTTTTCTGTGGCGTACAGGTTTTCTTAATATCTTTCAGGACCTGCTGTTTTATTTGCGCCTCTTTCGCGGGATCGTCCTTTTCCTGAGCATGGACAAACGCGGCGAACAGCAGACAAACCAGCAGGCAGACAAGGTGTGCAGCTTTCATCAACAATCCCCTTTTGACGTCACAGGCTTCCCATGAAATATATCGTTACATTCAGTGTAGCGACGCCAGCCGAAAGTATGAATTTTCTCCGTAAAGTATCTGTGAGATAGTCAAACAGCACACAAAAACAGGGAGAACGTCATGCAACTGAGCATTACCAATACGGTTACGCAGCAGGAAAAAGAAGAGTTATTCGTTGGGCTGCGTGCCTACAACGCGCAATTTTTGGATATGGCGACCTTTAGCGGCGACGTTGGCGTTTACGTGCGTGACGATAATGGCGCCATGCTGGGCGGGTTAATCGGTGTGCGTAAAGGCGACTGGCTGAATATCGACTATCTCTGGGTGAGCGAGACCGTGCGCGGATCCGGCGTTGGCAGCCAGCTCATCAGAACGGCCGAAGAGGAAGCCAGACGCAAAGGCTGCAAGCACGCGCTGGTCGATACCGTCAGCTTCCAGGCGCGGCCGTTCTATGAAAAACAGGGGTACCAGCTGCAAATGTCTTTGCAGGATTATCCTTATCCGGGCATGCAGCGACATTACCTGGCGAAAGCCCTTTAAGCTTTGAATCCGTAGGCTGGGTAAGCGCAGCGCCACCCGGCCATAGCCGCATATAACTTATCCTTCTTATTGATTCTTTTTCGGTTTTTATTTCACCGCCTCGTTGTCGATATAGTCACTACAACATTCAGCAAAAGGAACTGTCTTGTGAAACGTCGATTGGGTGCTCTGGTACTGGCTGGCCTGCTGCTGGCAGGGTGCGATCAAAGTGGCAACGATGCCAAACACATTAAAGTCGGCGTCATCAACGGCGCCGAGCAGGACGTGGCGGAAGTCGCCAAAAAGGTGGCAAAAGAGAAATATGGCCTGGACGTGGAGCTGGTAGGCTTCAGCGGCTCGCTGTTGCCTAACGATGCCACCAACCAGGGGGAACTGGATGCCAACGTCTTCCAGCATCGCCCGTTCCTTGCAGAGGATAACAAGGCGCATGGCTACAAGCTGGTGGCCGTGGCGAACACCTTTGTTTTCCCGATGGCTGGCTATTCCCGCAAAATCAAATCCGTCTCTGATCTGAAGGACGGGGCGACCATTGCCATTCCAAACGACCCGACCAACCTCGGCCGCGCGCTGCTGCTGTTGCAAAAAGAGAAGCTCATCACCCTGAAGCCGGACACCGGGCTGCTGCCAACGGCGCTGGATATTACCGCCAACCCTAAACAGCTGAAAATCATGGAGCTCGAAGGGGCGCAGCTGCCGCGCGTGCTGGACGACCCGAAAGTCGATGTCGCCATCATCAGCACCACCTATATCCAACAAACCGGGCTGTCGCCGGTGCATGACAGCGTCTTTATCGAAGACAAAAACTCGCCGTACGTGAACATCGTGGTGACGCGCGAAGACAACAAAGACGCCGAGAACGTGAAGGAATTTATCCAGTCGTATCAGTCGCCTGAAGTGGCGAAAGCGGCGGAGACGATCTTTAACGGTGGGGCGGTGCCAGGCTGGTAAACAATCTGATGGAAAAAGGTTTGCTTAAATTGGCCCGATTCCATCGGTAATCGCCCTTTAACCCACAGCATGACGCGCGACGGCTGGCTATCCTCCTTATCACACCAACCGGAGGATAGCCCATGAACATCACCCACATTCGCAACGCCACCCAGCTGATTACCTACGCCGGAAAACGTCTTTTAATCGACCCGATGCTGGCCCCTAAGGGCGCTTATCCGGGCTTTCCCGGCACGGCGTATGCCGAACGCCGTAACCCGACGGTTGAACTCCCCGTTGACATCAACACGCTGCTGGACGCCGACGCGGTGATCGTCACCCATACTCATGACGATCACTGGGATCGCGCCGCGGCAGAGCTGATCGCCAAAGATAAGCCGATCTACGTGCAAAACGAACTTGACGCCGCGCTGCTGCGCAGCCAGGGGTTTAGCAACCTGACGATCATGACCGACGCGACCTTCTTCGGCGATATTCAGATTACGAAAACCCATGGCGGGCAGCACGGGACCGATCGCGCATATGCTGTGCCCGAACTGGCGGAGCGGCTGGGCGAGGCCTGTGGCGTGGTGCTCCGCCATCCTGATGAGAAGACGCTCTATCTTGCCGGGGATACCGTCTGGCGTGACGAAGTGGCGGCCGATCTGCAAAAGCATCAGCCGGACGTGGTGGTGCTGAACGCCGGCTATGCTCACGTCATTGGCTTTGGGCCCATTATTATGGGGCAGGAGGACGTGCTCAACGTCCATTTCCTGCTGCCGCAGGCCAAAATTGTGGCGAGCCATATGGAAGCCATTAACCACTGCCTGTTAACCCGCAGCGCGCTGCGTGAGTACGTTGAAGCCAACCAGGTGAGTGACGCAGTGAGCATTCCCCTGGATGGCGAAACCGTTATATTCTGAGTATCTAAAAGGGAAAGGAGAGACAAATGCCGCTAGCCAACGTCGCGATTGTCGCGGTAGACGGGTTCAGCCCGTTCCACTACTCCGTTCCCTGCATTCTGTTTGGCGACTCGGTCTCCGGAGAAAAGCGCTTTAACGTGACGATCTGCGCCGAAACGCCGGGATTCCTCACCTCAAAAGACGGATTTGCCCTCAACGCCACGCAGGATTTTACCGCCATTGGGCAGGCCGATATTGTTGTCGTTCCCTACTGGCAGCACGTTCTTGAACGCCCGCCGCAGTCGCTGCTCGACAGCCTGGTGCAGGCGAGAGACCGCGGCGCAGAAATCGTCGGGCTGTGTCTGGGGTCGTTTGTGCTGGCCTGGGCGGGGATCCTCGACGGTAAGCGTGCGGCCACCCACTGGGAGTTCGAACGTCAGTTTCAGTCCCTCTTCCCGAACGTTCGACTGGATATTAATGCCCTTTACGTGGATGACGGCAATATCATTACCTCTGCCGGGACTGCCGCCGCGCTGGACTGCTGCCTGTATATCATTCGCCAGCGCTTTGGCAGCGTGGTCGCCAACCAGATTGCCCGCCGTATGATTGTACCGCCCCACCGCGAGGGCGGTCAGGCGCAGTTCATCGCCCAGCCGGTTCCCAAAGATACCCGCGACGGACGCATTAACTGCCTGATCGACTATCTTCAGCAGCACATCACCGAACCGCATAGTCTGGACTCGCTGGCGGAGGTCGTCTCGATGAGCCGCCGCACCCTGACCCGCCATTTTGTTAACGCTACGGGGATGAGCGTCGCCGACTGGCTGACCGCCGAACGCCTGCGGCGCAGCCAGATCCTGCTGGAAGCCGGAAATATGCCGATTGAGCGCGTGGCTGAGCTGGTGGGATTTAATTCCGCCATCACCTGGCGACAGCAGTTTAAGGCTCGTTTTGGGGTGAGCCCTGCGGAATGGAGAAAAACCTTTCGTCTTCACAGCTAGTTTATTTGGGCTAACTCAAGATTTAAGGCTTAGTTAAATAATTTATTATTTTTTCTTAATCGACCTCTCATTTTTCTAAAAAAATATTTTATTTGATGAGCCCTAACGCAAATTAGATATACTCGCATTAAGAATGCTCTTATATTTCGAAAATATTAATAGCGAATAATTTTGTGGCATGGATGAATAGCAATAAAATAAAAAAGAGAATAATTTCATTAGCAAATTATATTATTTTTATCTTATCGGTTGCGCTTTTTTCAGCGAGCGCTAACGCTGCCCCCTTGTCTCCAGCCGATCGCGATTCCATCCAGCAGCAACAGCAGCAGCTTTTATTACAGAACCAGCAACAGCGTGAGGAGCTGGAGCGGAGTATTCCTCGTCCCGCGCCCGCCAGACCGCTGCCTGTTACCGGCTCCGGACCCTGTTTCACCATTCATACCATTACCCTTTCCGGTGCGACCTTAATCTCCCCGAAAACCCGGCAGACCCTTGTCGCGCCGTGGCAGGGCCGCTGTCTGGATATGGCAAAAATAACGGAACTTCTCGCCCATATTTCTGACTGGTATATCAGCCGGGGATATATCACCAGCCGCGCTTTTCTTACCGAGCAGGATCTCTCCGGCGGTCAGCTGAATATTGTGGTGCTGGAAGGCAGACTGGAAGCGATCCGTCTGGAAGGCGAAACGCCGCACATGCTGAAAATGGCGTTTCCGGGACGGGTCGGCGGCATCCTTAATTTACGCGACATCGAACAGGGCATGGAGCAAATTAACCGTTTGCGTGCCGAACCGGTTCAGATTGAAATTCTTCCGGGAACGCAGGCCGGATATTCCATCGTTAACCTCACGGCAAAACCGGAATTTCCCTTAAGTGCATCGGTAAGCCTGGATAATAGCGGGCAGAAGAGCACCGGTGAAAATCAGCTGAATGGCGTGCTCACCGCGAATAATATGCTGGGGCTGGCGGATAAATGGTTTGTCAGCGGCGGGCGCAGCAGCGATTTTGCCAGCGCGTACGATGCGCAGAACTTCCAGGCGGGCGTCAGCGTGCCGTTTGGCTACGGATTACTGGACTACAGCTACGCCTGGAGTAACTACCGGACCACCATCAGTAACCAGGGCTTCAACTGGCTCTCCACGGGCGATACGAAAACCCACCGCGTTAACGCGTCCTGGGTGGTCTTCCGCAACGGGGAGGTGAAAACCGGCATTGCGGCTGGCGTGGTTCAGCGCTCCAGCCGCAACTGGCTCAACGACGCGCCGCTTCAGAGCAGCACGCGCAACCTCTCCAGCCTGGTTCTGGGCATTACGCACACGCAAAAAATGCTGGGCGGCGTGGCGACCTTCAACCCGACCTGGAGCCACGGCATGCCGTGGTTCAGTGCCGAAACCGACGAAGATAAGTCCGGGGATATGCCGCGCGCGGAATTCCGTAAATGGAGCCTGAACGCCAGCTTCCAGCGTCCTGTCGCCCGTAACGCCTGGTGGCTGACCAGCGCCTACGGCCAGTGGTCGCCCGACCGGCTGTACGGCTCTGAGCGCCTGACGCTCGGCGGCGAAAGCTCCGTGCGCGGTTTTAAGGAGCAGTACCTGTCCGGGGACAACGGCGGCTACTGGCGCAACGAGCTGGGGTATTCCCTCTTCACCCTTCCGGTGATTGGCGCGGTGAGCGCAACGGTCGCCGTTGACGGCGGCTGGCTGGAAAAAGACCGTCAGGACCGCTTTGCCTCCGGCACGCTGTGGGGAGGCTCGGTGGGGCTGAGCAGCGCAGGGCGCTGGTACAGCAGCCAGATTTCGGTCGGGACGCCCCTGCACTACCCCGACTGGCTCGGCCCGGATCATGTGAGCGTTAACTGGCGCATTGCCTTCATGCTTTAAGAGACTCTACGACTATGGATACCCGTCACCCACCCGTTCGTTTCTCGCAGCGTCTGATCAGCTGGATTGTCTGCGGCCTGATGGTCTGGCAGCCGATGGCGCCTGCTGTCGCGGCGGCGCTCACGCCGGCCGGACAGGCCACGGTCGATCGGGCGGGGAACGGGGTGCCGGTCGTCAACATCGCCACGCCCAACGGGGCGGGTATCTCGCATAACCAGTTCGGTGAGTATAACGTCGGCAAAGAGGGGCTTATCCTCAACAACGGCACGGACCGTTTAACCCGGACCCAGCTGGGCGGGCTTATCCAGAACAACCCCAACCTGCAGGCCGGGCGGGAAGCGAAAGGCATTATCAACGAAGTCACGGGTGCCAGCCGCTCGCAGCTGCAGGGCTACACGGAAGTTGCCGGTAAAGCAGCAAACGTCATGGTGGCCAACCCGTACGGCATTACCTGTAACGGGTGCGGATTTATCAACACCCCGAACGTCACCCTGACCACGGGGAAACCGCAGTTCGACGCCAGCGGTAACCTGCAGGCGCTGGAGGTGACGAAAGGGGCCATCACGGTTGAAGGGCAGGGGCTGGATGCCAGTAAAAGCGACGCGCTGTCGATTATTGCGCGCGCGACGGAAGTGAACGCCGCGATACACGCGAACGACCTGACGGTGACGGCAGGGGCGAACCGCGTGGGCGCAGACGGCAGCGTCAGGCCGGTTGCCGGTGAGGGCGCCGCGCCCGTGGTGGCCGTGGATACCGGCGCGCTCGGCGGGATGTATGCGAACCGTATTCGCCTGGTCTCCAGCGAGACGGGCGTGGGGGTGAACCTCGGCAACCTCACCGCGCGCCAGGGCGACATTCAGCTGGACGCGGGCGGGAAACTGACGGTCACGAACAGCCTGGCCAGCGGCTCGATTACCGCGAATGGCGCGGGGGTGGCCCTCAGCGGCAGCCATCAGGCCGGTGGCGCGGTGAATGTAACCAGCTCGCAGGATGTGAAACTCAATAACAGCACGCTCGCCAGCCAGGGCGATATGCGCCTTTCCGCTGCGGGGAAAGTGCAGACGACGGGTGGCGGGACAAACAGCGCGGGCGCGCTGTCGGTGAGCAGCGGGCAGGGGATGACGCTCAGCAATACCTCCCTGGTTTCCCGCGGCGCTGCGACGCTGGACAGTAAAGACACCCTGACCGTCAACGGCGGCGGCGTGTCGGCACAGGGCGGGGCGCTGACCGTCACGAGCAAACAGGGAATGGCGCTTGCGGATGCGACGCTGACGGGTCAGGCCGACACCACGCTGTCCACCGGCGGCAGCCTGACGCAGCGCGGCGGCAGCGTCACCAGCAAAGGCGCGCTCAGCGTGGCGGCCGGGAAAGATATCACCCTGACGAATACCCGCAGCGGAAGCAATACCCGCGCGACGCTCAGCAGCGGCGGCACGCTGTCCTCCGCGGCCAGCGCGGTCTCGGCAGGAGAGAATCTGGCCCTGAGCGGCGGGCAAATAGTCCTGGACGGCCAGAGCCGGGCCGATGCCGCGGGCGATGTTCGCCTGACGGGCAGCGCCGTCAGTAACCAGGGGCAGGTGAATGCGGGGCGCGACATTGCGCTCTCCGGCGACAGGGTGTCCAGCAGCGGCCAGCTGGCGGCGAAAGGCCGCCTTGACGTGAACGCGGGAGAGCTGACGAACGGCGGCACGGCGCAGGGTAACGACGTCACCCTGAAGGGGCAGACGGTCACTAACAGCGGTACCCTGCAGAGCGCCGGCAACCTGGCGCTGAGCGCCGGTACCCTGGAGCAGCGGGGCACGCTCAGCGCGAAAGGCAACGCGAACGTCACGGCGCAGCAGACCCTGCGTAACAGCGGCAGCCTGCTGGCTGACGGGGCGATGCGCGTGACGGCAGACGCGCTTGAGCAGAACGGCACCCTGTCCGGCGCGACGGCGCTGACGGCGCAGGCCGGCACCCTGACCAGCGGTCAGGCGTCCCGCACCACCAGCCAGGGTAACGTACAGATTACCGCGACCCGCAGCGCCAGCCTGAACGGGCAGACGGACGCGGCGGGGGCATTAACCGTCAGCACCGGCGACCTGACCACCGGCCAGGATGCGCACCTGCAGAGCGGGCAGGGGCTTACCCTGCAGGCGAAGAATGCCTCGCTGAACGGCACGCAGGCGGCGAAAGGGGCTCTGTCGGTGACGGCGGGCACCCTTGCGCACGCCGGGAAATCCACCGGTAACGCGCTGAGTTTTAACGCGACCGGCGACCTGACCAGCGGCGGCGAGCTCACCGCCAGCGCCATCGCGCTCAGTGGACAGAACATCCTCCAGTCCGGCGTCGCAAAAGCGGACCGCATGACCCTGACGGCCCCCGGGCGCATCACCAGCAGCGGTACGCTGGTTGCCGGTACGCTGGCGCTGGACGGTGCCTCGGTGGAGAACGGCGGGCTGCTGCAGGGGACCACCCTGCTCGACCTGAAGACCGGGTCGCTCACGAACCTCGCCGGCGGGTCGGTCTACAGCGCGCAGGATTTAACGCTGAACGTTCCGGCGCTGGCCAACAGCGGGCTTATCACCACCGACGGCACGCTGCGCATTAAAGGCGACACGCTGACAAACCAGGGTGAAATCAACGGCGTCAGCCTGAGCAGCGACTACCTCAGCCTGACCAACAGCGGGCGCCTGCTGGCGGACGACCGGCTCACCCTGAACGGCACTGCATTTACTAACGCGGGCAATATTGCGGCCGGCGACCTGCACATCACGGCGGACAGCCTGCAGAACCAGGGCACCGTCGGGGGGGACGCGGCCCTGACGCTCGGCGTGGCAGACCTCACTAACCGGGGTGCGCTGCGCAGCGGCGGAACGCTCACGCTTAACGGTGAAACGCTGGCCAACAGCGGCGAGCTCAGCGCCACCGCGCTGCTGCTGAGCCTGACCCGCCAGGCCAGCAACGATGCCGACGGGCGGGTGATTGCCCGGGACGGCCTGACGCTGACTACCGCCAGCCTGACGAACGGCGGCCTGATGGCCGGTACCGACGCGCAGTTTAACAGCGCGTCGGTGACCAACGGCGGCACGCTGCAGGGGACCCGTTCCCTGACGGCGACCGGGGCACAGCTCAGCAACCTGCAGGCGGGCATGCTGCTCTCCGGCGGCGCGCTCGGCCTGCGCCACACTACTCTGACCAACGCCGGGCTGCTGCAGGGCAACACCCTGAACCTGGCCACCGGCGAGTGGATGAACACCGGCAACGCGCTGGGGGAAGCGGGCGTGACGGCGGCGGTGACCGGCACGCTGACCAACAGCGGCAAGGTGCTCAGCCAGCAGGCGCTGGACGTCCAGGCCGGCAGGACCGATAACCGGGGCCAGCTGCTGGCGAAAGTGCTGACCCTGCGGGGCGACCTGCAGAACAGCGGCCTGCTTCAGGGCAGCAGCACGCTGGCCTGGTCCGGGAACACCTTCACGAACCAGCCTCAGGGCCAGGTGACGGGCGGCGAGACCCTGACGCTCAGCGGACAAACGCTGAGCAACGCGGGCAGCCTGCAGGGGCGCCGCGCGACGCTTGACGCAGCAAGCCTGAATAACCAGGGCAGCGTTCAGGCGCTGGACGCCCTGACGCTTTCCGCGACCGGCAGGCTGGATAACACCGGCGCCCTGCTCAGCCAGAACCTGTTCACGCTGACGGCGGCGCAGCTGTTCAACGACGGCCAGCTGGCCGGGAAGGCGCTGACGGTGAACGCCGCGCAGCTGACCAACACCGGCATGCTGCAGGGCAACGACACGCTGGCGCTGACCACCCGCGCGCTGAGCAACGGCGCCACCGGGCAGCTGATTAGCGGCAGTTCGCTGGACCTGTCCCTCGACACGCTCGATAACGCCGGCCTGCTGCTGGTGAACGGTGGGTTTACCCTGCGGGGCAGCGACCTGACCAACCGGGGCGATATTCAGGCGCAGGACCTGGATTTGGGCCTGAGCAGTGCCCTGACCAGCACGGGGAACATCGTTGCCACCGGAGATGCCGCGCTTCACGCGACGACGCTGACCAGCAGCGGCACGGTGGCGGGCAAAACGCTGACAGCTGGCGCGACGGAGCTGTGCAACAGTGGCCTGATGCAGGGCAGCAGCGCGGTTAACGCCGCCGCTGACCGCTTTATCAACGAGCAGAACGGCAAATGGCTCTCCGGCGGCGGCTTCACGCTGACGGGCGGAGAGCTGACGAACGCCGGTACGCTGCAGGGCGCGACGCTGGGCATGACCGGCACCACCCTCACCAACAGCGGCACGGTGAACGGGCAGACGGGACTCAGCGGCACGCTCGGAGGGGCGTTAACCAATACCGGGCTGCTGCAGAGTGGCGGCACCACCGCCTTCACCGCGGACACCCTGGCGAACCCGGGGCGCATCACGGGCGGTACGCTCTCCCTCACCGCCCGCGATATGAACAACGGCGGGCTGATGCAGGGAACGAACGGCCTGGCGCTCACCGGCACCGCGCTGACCACGGGCGCGACCTCGCGCATCCTCTCCGGCGGCATGCTGACGCTGGATGCAGGCCAGCTGACCACCCAGGGCACGCTGCAGGGGAACGGCGCGGACATCCGCGCCACCGGCGACTGGACGCACGGCGGGTCCCTGCTCAGCCAGGGAGCGCTGACGGCCACGACCGGCGGCACGCTGACCTCAGCCGGCTCGCTGATGAGCCAGGGGCGGGCGGATATCACCGCACAGACGCTGGATAACCGCGGGCAGCTCCTCAGCGAGGGCGATGTGACGCTCGGCGGCAGCACCCTTAAAAACAGCGGCACCGTGCAGGGGAACACCCTCGCGCTGCATCAGAACAGCATTAACAACCAGGGCACGCTGACCGGCCTGCAGAGCCTGACCGTTCAGGGGGAGCAGCGGCTGATGGCGCGCATGGCGATGGCCGTGCCGCAGCAGGCGCTGATTAACGGCGCAGGCGGCAGGCTTCTCACTCAGGGCGCGCTGACCATTGCATCCGGCGCGGTGACCAACGCCGGGAGCTGGCAGGCGCAGAACATCCTGCTTAACGCGCAGTCGCTCAGCAACAGCGGCACGGTGCAGAGCGCCGACGGGCTGCAGATGACGCTGGCCGACACGCTCACCGGAACCGCGGGCAGTAAGATCACCGCGCTGGGTGCGGCCACGCTGCAGGCCGCCACGCTGGCGAACCAGGGGCAGTGGGCGGCGAAAAACCTGACGCTGACGGGCGGCACGCTCAGCAACAGCGGCGCCATCAGCGGCGTGAATGGCCTGACCCTCAGCCAGACCGGCGCGGTCAGCCAGCAGTCGACCGGCACCCTGCTCTCCGGCGGGGCGCTGAACGTCACGGCGGCCTCCGTCACCAGCGAGGGCAAAATGCAGGGGAGCACGCTCGGCATCACCACAGGGGCGCTCACCAACAACGGACGTCTGCAGGGCGATAACGGCGCGACGCTGGCCCTCAGCGGGACGCTGACCAACAGCAGCGGAGGCGAAATCGTCAGCCGCGATGCGCTGACGCTGACCACGCCCGCGCTGTTTAATTACGGCCTTATCCAGGGCGGCGGCGAGACGCGCGTGACCGCCTCCTCGCAGGCGCGTAACGACGGCAGGCTTCTTTCCGGCGCGCGCCTGACGCTCGGCACGCCGCAGTTCACCGGCACCGGCTGGCTGCAGGCCACCGACCTGATCCTGAATGCGGCAAACGCTACCAACGGCGGCACGTGGGTGGCCGATCGCGCCACCCTGACCGGCACCAATTTCGCCAGCCAGGGCACTACCCAGGCAGGACAGCTGACGGTTAACTACAGCCAGCTGAACAACAGCGGCACGCTGCTCGGCAACGCGCAGCTGAACATTAATGCCGACCAGGTAACCCAGAGCGCGGGCGGCAGGCTGCTGAGCGGCGGCAACCTGTGGCTGCAGAGCCGGGGGCTGGACCTGACCGGCCAGCTGGTCTCCCTGGGGGACTTAACGCTGCAGCTGACGAACGCGTTTACCAGCCGGACCGCCGTGGCGGCAGGCCGAACCCTGACCATCAGCAGCGGCGGCGACATCGATAACCGCAGCGTGCTGCAGGGGCAGGCGGTCAGCCTGAACGCGGGCGGGCAGCTCAGCAACAGCGGACAAATCACCACCGGCGGCGGCGCGAGCACGCTCTCCGGCAGCAGCGTGGCGCTGAACGCCGCGGGCTCGGTGCAGGGCGGCGGCGATATCACCGTGGCCAGCCGGAGCAATATTACCGTGGACGGCTTCACCGGCACGCGCGGCTCGCTGACCCTGAGCGCGCCGGGGTCCATCGTCAACACCGCGCTGCTGTACGCGGCGAATAACCTGGCGCTGTTTGCCGACAGCATCACCAACCAGCGCGGCGACATCATGGCGGGGAATAACCTGTGGATGCAGCGGGATGCGGCGGGGAACGCGAACAGCCAGGTGGTGAACACGTCGGGGAATATTGAGACGCAGAATGGGGATATTGCGATCAGAACGGGGCATTTGCTGAATACCCGTGATGGACTTTCGGTAAATAGCTGGACGGAGACTTCACAACTGGCTGAAAACGTCGGTGATGCAACGATTGAACTGCTTGTCCTGAGTCTCCCTTCAACGTCTTACAGAATCAGCAATACGAAAACCAAAGGATATCGCAACTGTACTTGTGCAATTGAGTACGATATTTACAGTTCATCTTTTGTTCCTACCGCAGAGAGCAGCCAAATGCGCTTTGCTGGCTCAGTGGTACATCTTGATGTAAGTGCGAGCGGTGGCGCGGGGCGCATCGCTTCCGGGCGCGATTTGGTTATCAATGCTGGTACTCTGGAAAATAAATCAAGTCAAATACTGAGTGAACGTAACGCATCTCTTTCAGGCTCGCAGCTGAACAATGAGAGCTATCAATCGGGAACAACGGGGACTTTTTATAATTATAAGTATCTCAGTTCTACTGGGGGTTCATCTTCGGAATCGGGATATCCTGGACCAAAAGCTAACTCGACCTTTATTTATGAGTTACAAGGTCTGACGACTGAATCTGTGGAGGGCGAAACCTTACGCGCCGTCATCCAGGCGGGCGGCAACGTCACCGCAAACTTCACCAGTAACATCAGCAACACCAGTACCACTGCGAACGCGGGCGGCGTCAGCAACGTCATCTCCACGCCGTCGCTGAACGCCCTCAGCAATCAGAGTGTCGGCAGCGGCGTGCAAAAACAGGGGCTGAACGCTACCGGCACCGTGGCGGTGAACTCGCCGCAGTGGAACGATCGGCTCCAGGGTGCGCTGCAGCAGCTTAACGGCGGCGGCGCGCTGGAAAACGGCGGCGCGTCCGGCACGCCTCTCAGCAACATTGCCACGACGCAGAAAGGCAACGCGAACCTCGGCCAGCTGGGCGCGCTGGCGAACGCCGGGGTCACCACCGCCGATCTCCGAACCGCTCAGGGCGGAGCCGTCGGGCATTATCAGGGCCAGCGCGTCGATACCAGCGCTTACCCGCTGCCGTCGGGCAACAACGGCTATTTTGTCTTCTCCGACAACCCGAAAAGCCCGTACCTGATCGGCATCAACCCGAAACTGAACGGTCTCGGACAGCTTGATCCCGCCCTGTTTGCCGACCTGAACGCAATGCTCGGGATCAAACCGTCGTCCACGGCGCCGCAGGAGACGCGGCTGGCGTTTACGGACGAGAAGCAATTCCTCGGCTCGTCCTACATGCTGGGCCGCCTCAACCTGAACCCGGACTACGATTACCGCTTCCTCGGCGATGCGGCGTTCGATACCCGCTACGTTTCCAACGTGGTGCTCAACCAGACCGGTAACCGTTACCTGAACGGCATCGGCTCCGATCTGGATCAGATGCGCTATCTGATGGACAACGCCGCGGCGGCGCAGCAGTCGCTGGGCCTGCAGTTTGGCGTCTCGCTGACCGCCGATCAGATTGCCGCGCTCGACCACAGCCTGCTGTGGTGGGAGAAAGCCACTATCAACGGCGAAACGGTGATGGTACCGAAACTCTACCTGTCGCCGAAGGACGTCACCGTCAACAACGGCAGCGTGATCGCGGGCAACAACGTCACCCTGAAGGGCGGCAGCATCACCAACGGCGGCAGCACGCTGCTGGCGCAAAACAGCCTGACGCTCGACAGCCAGAACAGCATCAGCAACCTCAGCAACGGCCTGATGAAAGCGGGCGGCGACCTGAACCTGAGCGCCATCGGCGATATCAATAACATCAGCTCCACCATCAGCGGCAAAACGGTCGCGCTGGAAAGCCTGGACGGCAGCATCAATAACCTGACCCAGGTTGAGCAGATTGATATCAACGCCGGCGGGAAGTACGGCAACATCGGCCTGAAAGACACCCTGCTGGGCAACACGGCGTCCATTACCGCACAGGATGGTCTGTCCCTTGAGGCGGGGAAAAACATCACCGTCACCGGCGCGAACCTGGCCTCCGGCGGCGATATGCTGCTGAACGCGTGGGGCGATATTGCCGTCAACGCGAATCAGATCAACGACGCATTCAGCTCAAGCCGGGCGAAAACCAGCCGTTCGTCCGTCACGTATCAGGGCAGTAACGTCACCGCGGGCGGTAACCTGCTGGTGAATGCCGGGCACAACCTTGACGTGACCGCCAGCGACCTGAAGGCGGGCGGCAGCGCGGGGCTGAGCGCGGGCAACGACCTGAACCTGAACGCAGAGCAAACCAGCGAAAGCAGCCGGAAAGGGAAAAGCGAGTCCCACAGCACCGGGCTTGACCGCACCACGATTTCCGCAGGCGATAACCTGGTCCTGAAGGCCGGACAGGATATCAACGCCCAGGCCGCCGCGCTGGCGGCGGAGAAAAGCGTCGGACTGCAGGCGGGTCGCGACGTGAATCTGGCTGCAGAAGAGACCACGCAGGGCGACAGCTATAGGTCAGGCAAGAAAACCGTCATCAACGAATCGGTGCGTCAGCAGGGAACCGAGATCGCCAGCGGGGCGAATACCCAAATCCTCGCCGGGCGCGATGTCACCACCGAAGCCGCGCAGGTGACGGCGAAGGGCGATATCGGCGTGGCGGCAGGCCGCGACGTCAATCTCAATACCGCAACCGAAAGCGACTATCACTACAAAGAGCAGACCAAAACCAAAAAAGGGTTCCTGAGCAAGAAAAGCACCCACACCATCGAGGAGAACAGCGCGACGCGTGAATCCGGCTCATTGCTGAGCGGCGACAACGTGCAGGTGGTTGCGGGCAATAACCTGTTAGTGTCAGGCTCCGCCGTCGCGGGCGATGGCGACGTGAAGCTGAAGGCGGGCAACAACGTCGATATCGTGGCGGCCACGAACAGCGATACCTCCTGGCGCTTTAAGGAAGAGAAAAAATCCGGCCTGATGGGCTCGGGCGGGATTGGCTTCACCATCGGCAGCAGCAAAAGCACGCACGATCTCCGTGAGAAGGGCACTACCCAGAGTCAGAGCTTCAGTACGGTGGGTTCGACGGGAGGTAACGTCGCGATTTCTGCCGGAAACCAGGCCCATATCGGCGGTGCGGATCTTATCGCCGGGAAGGATTTAAGCCTCAGCGGCGACAGCGTCATCATCGAGCCGGGGCACGACAAGCGCACCCGGGATGAAACCTTCGAGCAGAAGAAAAGCGGGCTCACCGTGGCGCTCTCCGGCACCGTCGGTAGCGCTATTAACAATGCCGTGAGCGCGGCGCAGGAGACCAAAGAGCAAAGTGATGGCCGTCTGAAAGCCCTTCAGGCCACCAAAACGGTGCTATCCGGCGTGCAGGCCGGGCAGGCAGCGGATATGGCGGCAACCACCGGCGATCCGAACGCAATGGGTGTGAGCCTCTCGCTGACGACCCAGAAGTCGAAATCACAGCAGCATGCTGAGAGTGATGCGGTGGCAGGCAGCACGCTGAACGCAGGCAACAATCTCTCCATCACCGCGAACGGTAAAAACAAAGGCGCGAACAGCGGCGACATCGTGATTGCGGGCAGCCAGCTGAAAGCCGGGGGCGACACCACGCTGGATGCGCAGAACGACATTCTGCTGTCCGGCGCGGCGAATACCCAAAAAACCAGCGGCAAGAACAGCAGCAGCGGTGGCGGTATTGGCGTGAGCATCGGTGCCGGAGGCAGCGGCGCGGGTATCAGCGTGTTTGCCAACGTCAACGCCGCGCACGGCAAGGATAAAGGCAACGGTACCGACTGGACCGAAACCACCATCGACAGCGGCAAAACCGTCACCCTTAAAAGCGGGCACGACACCGTGCTCAACGGGGCCCAGGTTAACGGCGATAAAATCGTGGCAGATGTTGGTCACGATCTGCTGATGCGCAGCCAGCAGGACAACAGCGACTACGACAGCAAGCAGACCAGCGTTGCGGCGGGGGGCAGCTTCACCTTCGGCACCATGTCCGGTTCAGGCTATATCAACGCCAGCCAGGACAAGATGAAGAGCCGCTTTGATTCGGTGGCCGAACAAACCGGGCTGTATGCCGGGGACGGCGGCTTCGACATCACCGTCGGGCATCACACCCAGCTTGATGGCGCGGTTATCGCCTCTACCGCCACGCCGGATAAAAACAGCCTCGACACCGGGACGCTGGGCTTCAGCGATATCCACAACGAAGCGGACTTTAAAACCTCGCACTCCGGTATCAGCCTGAGCGGCGGCGGCAGCTTCGGGGATAAATTCCAGGGCAACCTGCCGGGGGGCATGATTTCCGCTGCGGGTAATAAAGGCCATAAGGAAGGCACCACGCAGGCCGCCTTAGCAGAAGGCTCCCTCACCATCCGCGACAAGGCAAACCAGAAGCAGGACGTAGCCGATCTGAGTCGCGACACCGAACATGCCAACGACAGCATCAGCCCGATCTTCGACAAGGAGAAAGAGCAGAACCGCCTGAACGCAGTTGGAATGATCAGCGAAATTGGCAGCCAGGTGGCGGATATTGCCAGGACGCAGGGTGACCTGAACGGGCTGAAGGCGGCACAGAAAGAAACCGGCGCAACACTCCCCGCAAACGCGACAGAGAAACAGCGCCAGGATTATCTGGCGAAACTGCGAGATACCCAGGCATACAAAGCCGTGATGGTGACGTACGGAACCGGCAGCGCCATGCAGCGCGGCATCCAGGCGGCCACGGCAGCGCTGCAGGGACTGGCGGGCGGCAATATCGGAGGGGCGCTGGCGGGCGCGTCGGCACCGGAGCTGGCGAACATCATCGGCCATCATGCAGGCATTGATGACGATACGGCGGCAAAAGCGATTGCCCATGCCATCCTCGGCGGCGTAACCGCAGCCCTTCAGGGCAACAGTGCCGCAGCGGGCGCTGTGGGGGCCGCATCCGGTGAACTGATTGCGACAGCGATTGCCAAACAGTTCTATCCGGACACAGACCCGTCGAAACTGACGGAAGAGCAGAAGCAGACCGTGAGTATGCTGGCATCTGTTTCAGCGGGCATAGCAGGCGGGATTGCTGGAGGAAATACGGCTGGTGCGGCGGCTGGTGCCAGTGCCGGGAAGAACAGTGTTGAGAATAATTTCCTTGGTGCGATATCTTCGGACAAGCTTGATAAAGCTATTGAGAAAATAAAGCAGGGGGATAGATCGCTGGCGGCGGCTAATGACGTGATTAAACTGGAAAATGCTGATAAACGTAGTGATGCGCTAATGGATAAGTTTCGGCGCGATCCTTCTTCATTATCAGAATCTGAACGAACCGAATTAAGTACCTATGTTAGAGTCTATGCTGCTGAAATGCAGAACATTTATGGTGCAGATAGAGCTAAAGAGATGGTGCAGAATCTTTTTGCTTATCCTGGTTATGAACGTAATCCTGACAATGGAGTTTTGAATCAGGCCCAGAGCATTGTAAATACCTGGGGCTACCATGAGTCTAATGCCAGTATTGGTGATGCGCCTCTTATGTTTGGTAGTAGCGTGCTGGGAATTACAATAAGAGAAGGTATGGCTGTTAATGCTGCGATAGGAACAGCAGTGAATACTGGTTTTCAACTTAGTGGAAATGAACCATTCAGCTACGTTGATGCCATTATGGCGGGAGTGGCATCTGCCGCAACTACGGGGAAAGGCTGGAAAGTATCAGCGGCAATCAATATGGGGGGGGCTGCGATTGGCAGTGCGATTAAAGGGGAAGACCCGACTAACTCTGTGATAAGTACTGGATTTGGAAGTTTAGCTGGTAGTTTAGGAGGGAAAGTTGTTGATTCATTGTCTCCAGTAGCTGACCAAGTGACAAAGGATGTTATTGGTGCAGTTACAGGTTCTACTGCTTCTGAATTTACAGGGAAAGTGGTAAAAGATGAGTTAGACAAACGGGAGAAGAAGCAATGAGTGTCTTCAGTAAGGTTGGTATCTTTTGGCTACTTTTCTTAGTTGTGTACTGTACATTTTTAGTCACTATTGTTCTTTTCATATGCCAGTTCGGAGTGTCAACAATTTTTTATTTTAACGATGGTGAATTCCTTTTTTCATGGAAAAAGGCATTATATATCGCATTAATAAAAGGGAGTGTTACAGGATTAATATTAGGTGTAGGGATATGGTTAAAAAATAAATTGCATGAGTATCGCCGGAAAAATAGTCGCTGAGGATAGCTCACTGAGCGACTTGCTGGATGAAGTATCTCACTGCAAAACGGCCCGGCAGATGGCGCAAGAGCGTGTCGAAGCAGAAAACGAATGAGTTTTATAAGAAAAAATTGTGCCGTTTTATAGAAGCACACAGTGCGCTTGATTATCTCGCCACTGTTATCGGGATTATAACGTGTGCAGGTGATGTTGCTGGCAAACTAATTAAGGTGCAGGAAAACTCAACTACAAAAATTTAAGTGGATGACAATTAAAGTAGAAAAATGAACCGCTCACCTGCAATCGTCGTCGGATAGAATTGTTATCGAGGATAGTTAGCATGAGTAAGATGCGGAAAAACAGTCTCCGTATACCGACAAACTACCCCAGCCTCTCCACCTTCGTCTCCCCCTCCACCATCGACAGCTGATACAGCGAAAACGATCGCTGTTTCTCAATCAACTTCGCCAGCTCCGGCGAGTGGCTGGTGAGCCAGATCTGCGAGTAGCGGCTGGCCTCGGCGATTAAGCTCGCCAGGGCGGGCAGCATCTGCGGGTGCAGGCTGTTTTCCGGTTCGTTCAACGCGATAAACGCCGGTGGGCGCGGGCTTAGCAGCGCCACCGCCAGGCACAGAAAGCGCAGTGTGCCGTCGGAGAACTCCGCCGGTTCCAGCGGTCTGCTCAGCCCCTCCCGCTGCATCATCATGCGAAAACGTCCGCCAGTGTTGTCGCTGTAAAAAACGCAGCCGGGGAAGGCCTGATCGAGGATGCGCATCAGCAGCAGCTCGTCACCAATCTCGACGATGGTCTGAAACGCGGCCGCCAGGTTGGCGCCGTCGCTGGCCAGCACTGGGGAGCGGAAACCGACCTGCGGGGCGCGCATCGCCGAGCCGATTGATACAGAAAACTCATGATAAAAGCGCCAGTTACGCAGGGACTCCCGCATCTGCGACACTTCCGGGTAAAGGTGTGGTTCGCCGAGCTGTCCGAATACCGATTCGTTCTCGTACAGCGTGCCGCTGTGGGTCACCTTCTCGTGATGCACGTTGTTCAGAAACACCGCCTGGTTCTTACGCTTCATCAGCTGTGACGAAGGACGACGGTGCTGGCCGCTCAGCCAGATGGACTCCTCTTTGATCACCGGGTCGAGCTGAAACTGCGAGGGATAGGGCAGCTTCTCCACAAACCCGACCTGCAGCTCGTATTCGTAGGTCTCTGTTTCCACCGCGAGGTTCATCCGCCGCAGCTGGTCGCTGCGGGTTTTGCCTGCCCAGAACACCTTCAGAATGCCGCCCTCGTTCGCCAGCGCCTGGGAAAACTGCCCCTGAGCGGCGCTGTGCATTAGATGTATCGCCTTGTAGATATTGGATTTCCCGGTGCCGTTCGGGCCGAAGACGATGTTGAGCTGCTCCAGCTCCAGCGACATGTCGCGGATGGAGCGGTAGTTTTGAATGTGCAGGGTGTGGATCACAGGCAGGCCCCTTTCGCAGAATAAGCCTGTATATAATCACAGTCTTTGAGATGAAATGCAAAAAAGAGACGACAGTGAGGATGTCGTCTAAACGGGGTACTGCTTTGGGCCTCTATGGGTCAATGGGGCCTTCGCATTTTTTTCATCACTTGACTGCCAGACGCAGACCCAAATCATCAGGATAGGGATCAAAGTAGTTTTGCGTCATCAGATACCGGTCGGGGTATTCGGCCAGGTAGTGCTTCAGCAGCGTGATCGGGGCGAGGATTGGCAACTGTCCGTTGCGATAGTGCAGAATCACGTCGCGCAGCTCGCCGCGCTGGCGGGTGTTAAGCTGATTACGAAAATACCCCTGAATATGCATCAGCACGTTGGTGTGATTCTTCCGCGAGGCGGGTTTTTTCAGGATGGTCATCAGCTTTTCCCGGTACGCCACGAAGAAGGCGTCCAGGTCTTCCCACTCGTGCAGCGAGGCAACGAACGGGCCGATTTCACGGTAACCCGCCTGATGGTGCGCCAGCAGCTGGAGTTTGTAACGGCTGTGGAAGTCCAGCAGCGCGCGGCGCGTGAGGCCATTTTTACGCAGCGTGTTCAGTTCGTGCAGGGCAAAAACACGTTCGACGAAATTTTCCCGCAGCACCGGATCGTGCAGGCGTCCATCCTCTTCCACGGGCAGCCACGGCCAGGTTTCAAGGAGGGCAGCGGTGAACAGCCCGACCCCCTCCTTGCGGCCCCGGTTGCCGTTTTCATCGTACAGCCGCACGCGTTCCAGGCCGCAGCTTGGGGATTTTGCACAGACGATAAATCCCGACAGATCGCCGATTTTTGGCAGATAGTCCGCCGTAAAGTCGGCCATTTTCTGCGTGAGGTCATCATGAGGCGGCTTGCTAAAACGGAGCTGCGTTTCGCCGCTTTCCGTCAGCGTCAGGCGTATGGCCGGGCGAGGTGTCGGCAGGCCGATGGCCATCTCCGGGCAGACGGGCCTGAAATTCACCCACTGGGCCAGCTCATCCATGACGAAGCCCATACGCTTGTGTCCGCCGTCAAAGCGAACGGCGGATCCGGTCAAACATCCGCTAATACCCAGCACTGGTTTCGTCGTCATGGTGTGGTCCTCCCGTTCATATAATTAAAACTTACACAACATGACTAATTTGTCCAAGTATTCGCGGAACTATTTTTTTTATTCCTTTAGAATCAATGCGCCTTAGCTGCCCTTATAGGTCGAGTAACCATACTGGCTCAGCAGAAGCGGGATGTGCAGCTTCTCGTTGGTGCGTGTCACGGTAAATAGCACCGGGATCTCCGGGAAGAAGGTGTCCAGCTTTTTGCCGTGGAAGTACTCTGCGGTTTTGAAGGTCACTTTATACACGCCAGGCTGCATGTCCTGGTCCTGCGGATAGAGTGATTTGATGCGTCCGTCCTGGTCAGTTTTACCGCTGGCGATCGGGGTCCATTTGTCCTGCTGCTGCTTTTCCAGCGTTACGGTGACGCCCGGTGGAGGCGTGCCGGTTTGCTGGTCGAGGATGTGTACGCTCAGGGTGCCGGCCGGGGCGGCGCTAAAGGCGGCAGGGGTAAAGGCCATCGCGGCCAGCATCAGCAGAGGGGCAGTTTTTTTCATGGTGTTTTCCTGTGGAGTTATACGTCACAGGAAAACGTTAGCATCTGCGGCGCGGGAAAATATTCAACTTTTCGTGAAGATTCCCGCAGGAGAAAATTATCAGAGGATAATTACTTCAAGCGATACCTGCTGCTGCCACTGCTCCACCTGCTTTTTCCGCGCGGCGGTGAGCTTGCCGCTGGTGACCAGAAGCCATTTACGCTCCGGGAAAATTTCCGGTGCCAGCGCGTCAGGCGGAACCGGCAGGATGTCGATGCGGTGGCCCTGGCCGGTGCGCGTTAGGGCTTCGAGCCAGATCTCGCACGGGTCGTTCAGGTGCCAGCCGCTGAGCAGAATATTATCGCCCGGCGCTTTTTTATCGCCTTCGAGGCAAAACGAGGTGTAGGCCATGATGATGCCGTCGAGGATCGCGCGCAGGGTCATGGCGGCGGCGACGTTGGCCGAGACCTGGCTGCGCAGCGGGCGCAGCACGTTCGCGACCAGCTCTGGCCTTGGGTACTCGCGTCCGGCGTCGTAAATCATCTGGCGCAGAGACTCAACTTTGCCGTCCTGCAGGCGTTGCAGCATGTTCTGCTGCAGGGTTTGCCAGTTGTTGGTCCGCCCGGGCGTCGGGCGTTCCAGCAGCGGTTTGACCTGGCCGATCGGGACGCCTTTTTTTACCCAGTCGAGGATTTTGAGCGCCTGCTGGACGTCCTCATCGCTGTACTGGCGGTGGCCGCCTTCCGTGCGCTGTGGCTTGAGTAAACCGTAGCGACGCTGCCACGCCCGCAGGGTGGTGGCGGTGATGCCGCTGAGTCTGGCGAATTCGCCGATGGAGTAAGCCATGTCCGTGTCCAGAGTGGAGGAATACTCTCAATATACTACGAATTTTCCCGAACGGGATGAAGCGCCGAAACGGTGCACTACACTTAACATCCAACCGCGCAAATGAAAGGAATTCTCATGAAGCTATGGCCCGTTGTGACCGGTGTTGCGATTGCTTTGACGCTGGTCGCCTGTAAATCCCCCACGCCGCCGAAAGGCGTGCAGCCTATTACCAATTTCGAAGCCAGCCGCTATCTCGGCAAATGGTACGAAGTCGCCCGTCTGGAAAACCGCTTCGAACGCGGGCTGGAGCAGGTGACGGCGACCTACGGCGAGCGCAGCGACGGCGGCATCAGCGTGCTTAACCGGGGCTACGATCCGGTGAAGAACAAGTGGAATGAGAGCGAAGGCAAAGCGTACTTCACCGGCGAGCCGACCACGGCCGCGCTGAAGGTGTCGTTCTTCGGCCCGTTCTACGGTGGCTATAACGTGATCAGGCTGGACGATAAGTACCAGTACGCGCTGGTGAGCGGCCCGAACCGCGATTACCTGTGGATCCTGTCGCGCACGCCAACCATCCCGGATGCGGTGAAGCAGGATTACCTGAACACCGCGCGCAGTCTGGGCTTCCGGGTTGACCAGCTGGTGTGGGTGAAGCAGTAGCCCCTACTGGTAGGAAAACGTAATGCTGGCCAGCGCGTTGGCCGAGCCGGGGACCAGTTCACCGGTTCGGATGTACCGCGCCTGGAACGGTAACGTGAGCGTTTGTGCCGCCGTGGTACTCTGGATAAAGAACTGGCCGGTCGCACCCGCGGCCGAGCTGTCCGGCCCCATCATCAGCGGCCCGCTGCCGTTGTAGAAAAACTGCACCCCAACGCCGGACGCCGTGGAGTCTCCGGTTAGCGTCACCACCGACGAGGTGTTCGACGGCGTGGTCTGATCGGTCATCACCGCGTGAACCGCCACGTTCGCGTCGCAGGTCAGGCCGACGTTAAACGTCCCCGATGGCGACGTGCTTCCCACCGTGGGCAGGGTGCGAATATCAATGGTGCCCAGCGCCACGCTGGCGTTTTTGCTGCCGACCGTACACCCGCTGGCGGTCACCGTGATGGTGGTCGGGCTGATAATCACCTGCGCCGTTTTTGTCTCGTTGTTATAGGCGGTGAGCACCGCGGCGTTGATGGTCGGGATCTGATAGACGCCGGATTTAAGGGCGGCACCGGTTTTAATAAAGGTGACCTTTGCTGACCATCCCAGATCCTGGGCAAACCCACTGGTGCCCTCTGCCGGGTAGCTTTGCGTGATACCGGTCT
Source organism: Enterobacter sp. 148H3 (assembly GCF_034107425.1). Taxonomy (NCBI): domain Bacteria; kingdom Pseudomonadati; phylum Pseudomonadota; class Gammaproteobacteria; order Enterobacterales; family Enterobacteriaceae; genus Enterobacter; species Enterobacter sp. 148H3. Next base: position 113,510 of record NZ_JAWNEI010000008.1, read on the forward strand.
GCAGGGGAATATATTGTGTACTCTTAAAATCCTTCAGCCCGATGATATATCCCACGCCCGGTACGCCGGTCTCAAAAATGGTGTAATTCGCGCCGTCGACGGTGACCGTCGCACCGCTTGAGATGGCGCTGCTGCTGGGCTGCAGCGTGCCTTTGTTGCAGGTAAAAATAAGCCCGCACCAGAACACCTGCTGCACGCTGGCGGTGGCGCTCCAGGTTGAGCCGATAATGCTGCCCGGCACCACGGAGTCCGCTGGCCCGCTGTAGGTCATCGGCTGAGGGGAGAGCGTAATGTCCGATTTCCAGTCCAAAGCCTGCACGCTGGTGCAGAAAAGTAATCCGCTGAGAAGAAACGCTAAACGCATCATAGATACTCCGTTGTCCAGGTGGCGAGGGCTGACACATCACCGGCGCTCACCGGCGTAGCGGTGGCAACCAGCTGCGCGTAGAAGGTCATCTGTACGCTGTCATCCCCCGCGGTTCCGTATGCGGTGGTCTTTGTATTCAGGGGAATGAGTACGCTCTCTTTATCGAGGATTTGCACCGCCACGCCGGTAGCGCCACCGTCGGCAATTTTCAGCAGCTGCGGGTTGGCATCATCCGGCGTTCCGCTGAAGCGAATTTTTACGCCAGCAAAGGTTGGCCCGCACGCTTCAAGCCTGAGCGTGAAGGGCGTTTTGATATTGCTGACGGCCCCGGCACGGCTGAACTGTTTAATACCAATAGTGCCCAGCGGCACGTTCTGCTCCCCGGAGTCCTGCGCCACCACGCAGGTGTTGCCGATCAAATTGCCGGTGACGGAGACCAGCACGTCGTAGCCGCGAACGGGGAGCGTGAAAACCAGCAGCAGCGCAATGCAGCCGATCCGAAGCGTTACTGACATACCACCTCCTGAGAATAAAGACCGGTGCGGGCGCTATAGTTCTGCTTGTTTAAGGCATAGGTAACGGCGCAGCGCTGGCGGTTGCCGCGACCCCACACGGCGTTCAGCGTGCCCTTCTCTGACAAACCGGAGAGATACAGGCTGCCGCCATCGCCGACGATGCCGCTGGTTTTGTCATCATCGAGCGAGACCAGCGTGCCGAAGGGGAGTACGTCGTTGCCGTGACGCACGATAAACATCGCTTTTGCCCCCTGGTGCGTAGCGAAGGTGGCGCGAACCAGGGCGCCATCGGTAGGCGTTTTGTTGACGATGGCGTTTTCCAGCTCCACGTCGTTGCCAGCGGTCGTCACGTCCAGCGCGACCTGGTTAACGCGGTAAGGCGTGGCGTACGGGATCACCGCGTAGCCACGGCTGTCCGTTTTGATGCCCTTATGGTTAAGCACGGCAACGTTGCTGGCCCCCGGGGCTTTCACCAGAATGTTGGTGTTCCCGAGCGGCTGGCTCAGCGTCAGGCCATCTTCATGCACTACCGCGCCGCCGCTGATGCCGTAGCTGAGGTTGCGGGAGTCGCTGGCGTAGCTGTAGCCCAGGTTGTAATCTCCCCACGCGCCTTCGTATTGCAGAGTGGCATCGCCGCCGTAGTGCTGCTGCGCGCTGTAGCGCTGGTTGACGCTATAGAACAGGTTTTCCTGGCCCGGCAGGTAGCCGCTCACGCCCGTGCTGGCGGTTGTGCCGGTGGAGTCCGCATGGGTCGTGGTAAAGCGCGCACGGGTCGACAGCGTCGGGTTGCCCAGCGGGACCGAAATCGACATCGACAGGATGTTATCTTTCTTGTCATCGTACAGGCTCGAGCTTCGCTGGACGCTGACGCCAAGAGACACATTACGAAACGTGGCGTTCCACGCAAACTGCAGGCTTTGCGTGGTGTCTGACGTGTTCCAGTAGGTCTGCTGATCCCACGACAGTGACAGCGAGCCGTATTGTCCCATCGGCTGCGACAGCAGCAGCTGGTTTTTTGCCTTACGCGACATGCGCAGGTTGTACATGGTGTCGTATTGGGTGGTGACGGTGCCATCGTCTTCCACCGTCTGCTTTGGCGATCCGCCCGACATGCGTTTGTACGTGGTGTCGCTGAGGGTATAAAACCCTTTCGTGGAGTAGCGCAGCGAGAAGAAGTTAACCCGCGTGCCAATATCATTCAGCAGCTTGCTGTAGCGCAGGCGCACCGAATCACCGGTATAGTGCCGATCGTCCGCCAGCTGGCTGCGGGCGTGGGTCAGGTCAATAGAATAAGCGCCAAAGCGGCCGAGGTTCTGCCCAAACCCTAAGGCCAGGCCGTTATAGCGATCGGCAAACTGCGCCCCACCGTAAAACGTCAGGCCGTATCGCCAGCCGTAGAACAGCTCGCCCTGCGCGAAAGAGGGCTCATCCTGATTGCCCGTCGGACGGTATTTCCCGGCACCCAGGGCATATTTCACCTGTCCGTTACGCACCAGGTTCGGCACGCTGGCAAAGGGAAGCGTGTATTGCGTTTTGCTGCCGTCGTTCTCCTGAATGGTGACCGCCAGATCGCCTCCCGAGGAGGTCGGGTAGAGATCTTTCAGCACGAACGCCCCCGGCGGAACGGAGGTTTGATAGATGATGTTGCCGTTCTGGCGAACCGTGACCGTGGCGTTGCTGCGCGCAATGCCCCGGACTTCAGGAGCATAGCCGCTGAGGCTGGCGGGCAGCATGTTGTCATCGGTTTTCAGGGCGATACCGCGCAGGCCCACGGAGTCGAAAACCTGCGCCGAGGTGTACGTTTCCCCGGCGTACACCTGCGCGCGCAGGGCGTGAATATCGCGCTGCAGCCAGGTCTGCACGTGGGTAAGTTCATTGCTATCTTTGGTCCACGTGGTGAAATCACGCAGCCGCCACGCGCCCAGGTTGACGCCGCTGTTGAGGCTTGCAAACAGCTGCTGTTCCCGCGTGCGCGTCTCGCCGCGATATTCATTATTCGAGCCATTGACCACGTAATTCAGCCACGCGGCAGGAATGCCCGCCTCCCAGCTTTCCGGGCTGACATATCCGCGCGGCAAATTGCGCATCGCACTTTGCGGTACGGTGAAGCTCAGGGTGAGCGTCTTTTGGTCCAGATCAAACTGCGTATCCGCAAACGCCTTCGTTAAGAGGATGCAGCGTTGCGCCAGCGGCAGCACTCCGCCCTTCGCCTGATGACTATCGATGCCCAGCGCGTCGAATTGCTCGGGCGTGAGGCAGGGCAGCGCTTCACCCGAACTGTCTTCAGCAAGGCGGAACGTGACGTTACCTGTGAACGCGTAGTTGGTATTGATATACACGTTGAGGTTGTAATCACCCGGCGGCAACGCGCTCCCGGCGTTGACCCAGGCGAGATCGGCGCTGTTCGCGCTCTCGCCGTTGAGGAATGCGGGGTTAAATTGCAGCTCGCTTTCAGCAGCCACGGCTTGCCGAATCACCAGGGAGATCACCGTGGCGCACAGGATTTTTATTTTCACGTGGTCACGCCTTACTTTTATTATTGGGATAACGACGCGCGCGTGGCGGGAGTCCATGCCCCGTAATCGTTAATGGTCTGATAGCTCATGCTGCCCGCATGGCTGAAGGTTTCGGCCAGCGTCACGCTGCCTTTCGGGGGCACCATCACCGGCTGCACCGGCATACCGTCAATTTTCACGTTGATGGTGGTGAGGTAGTACGGCGTGGGGTTGCTGAGCGTAACCTTTCCGGCACGGTAGACACCGGCCAGTTTTTTCCACGCCTCTGCCGGGCTCTCACTGAGTCCTTCCGGGCGATAAAAGACCTTGATGCGGTTAGCCGACGCAAACTGCAGCGTGTTCCCGGAGCCGCTTTTAGCCTGCTGGGGGATGGCTTTGACCGTCATCCAGTAGAGCGTCTCCCGATCCTCTGGCAGGGCTTTGCCGTTAAACATGATTTTTACCGCGCTTTCGCTGGCCGGTTTCATGACGTACAGCGGTGGCGTGATCACGAAGTCGTTGGTGCGTTCGCCTTTCTCATTCTCCATCCAGGACTGGATGAGGAACGTGGCGTCGGGATGGGTGTTTCTCACCTGCATCATGGCCTGGCTGGTGGCGCTGGAGTAGACCATTCGCGTTGCGCCCAATCCAACGCCGCCGGCATAGACGGCGGAGGAACATAACGCGCCCGCCAGGCAAATCCATGTGTTTACGCGCATAGTGTTTCTCCTGAAAGCTAAGACAGGCCCGGCTCGCAGACCGGGCCTAAAGATTACGAATAGGTCACGGTGTAAGTCGCGACGGCGCTGGCATCGCCTGCGGTGGCGCCGCCCTTCGGCGAGTAATATTTCGCGCTGAAGTTCAGTGTGTTGGCACCCTTACGCAGAGGGATGGCCGATGCCGGTTCACCCAGCTTCACCACATTGCCTTGCTCGTCATAAAGGCGAATAGCCACGTTTTGCGCAGAGTTGGCGCTGCCGTTTGCACCGACGGACAAGCTATTGATATCGGAACCGTCCGGCGTACCGGTGAAGGTGACGGCCACTGTGGTCGCAGCAATCGGGTTCTCTGCCGTTGAGGCTGAGGTATCGGCGATTTCACAATCTTCCAGGGTGATGGCAAACGCTTTTGCCGTGCTGGCTTCACTGCCTGCCGTCTTCAGCGTTGCGGTCCGCACTTCACCCATATCCACGTCAATATTGGCGCTTCCTGCGCTGATGGCGCAGGCGGAGGTCACCACTTTGCCGCTAAAGTTCACCGTGCCGCCGCTGGTGCCGGCAGCCAGCGCCGAGCCCACTGGCAGTACTGCCGCAATAGCGATCGCAAGCAGCGCTTTATTATTGAATTGAGCTTTCATTGTCCTGATTCCATTATGGTGTTATGTCGAGATTTGCTCTGAAAGCAGCAGGTCTAACTGGTTAAAAAGACCAGCAAATCTGTCTTGTTCCTGAGCCCGAGTTTTCTTATCGCTGAGCTTTTTAACGCGCTGACACGACGGTAAGAAAGCTGCTCTGTTTCGGCGATGTAACGCATATCCAGACCCTTTCGCAGTTCCTTCAATACCCTCCATTCACCCGGCGTCAGCGATAACGCCGTGGGTTTTTTTATTGGGCGATAACGGCTATCGACCATTTTTAATACGCTGGCTCGCCAGTGATAAAGCGGGTCCTGTAGCGAGATATAGGCGTCTATTTCACCGCGTATCCACAGCCAGGAATTTGCCGGTGCGGAATACATGCAAATAAGTACGTCGGGATAGAGGACTTTCATCTTCCTGATATATTTCAGGCAATCATATCCCGCGTGATATTTCTCCGTGCCGGATAAAAAAACTACGTCTACAGGTGCGGCCGCGAGTATTGTTTCGATCTCCGCATAATTATCGATCGACGCTGTTATCTGCATGGTCGGGACAATATTTTTTAATAACGCGGCGATCCCCTGACGCGCAAAGTGATCTCCACCCAATAGCGCGATATTTAAATGACGTGTGTTGTTGAGCTTATTCGCCATGTCATTCCCTCGATTTATAATTGTAATGAGACTCTTCTGTCGGGCAGAACGATGCCTGTATTTTCGAAGCAATTAAGCATTGCACGGTGTGAGCCCACTATACTCAGGGCGTTAAATAGGTAACCTGAATTAATCTTAATTTGTTTTAAGTACGGTTTAGGTGTGGCGTCAATTTCTCCTCGCTAAACCGGCTTTTGCTTATCTGCCTGTAAATAATCATACCGGTAGTTTTTATTGAAAAGTTGGCTTTAATAAATGTTTTGTAAGGAAATAGTCTGCGGACGTCATGTGATGCGGGTAGTTACTGACGGTGGCTAACAGTTTTGCGCCGAAATTGTTAATTAAGACGACAGCTTTCGAACTGGTTGTAATTTCGAAACCCTCTGGCAGAGCGCGTCCCCTCTGCTTTTTATTAAAAAACAAATTAAGCACGCTGAATAATTCAGACAACGATGGCTAAAGCGTTCAACGGGCGCCTTTGTCGAGTTTTGTCAGTGTCAAGACGGCTTTAAATGGCGGTTAAGAAAACTTCAGACCGGTCAGATAAAGAGAAAGGAAAAATAAGATTTTTCGCCAGGCGCCAGGATATACAGTTGCGCAATTATCCGTCACATTAATCCTTACACAGGCGAGGGATACGCAGGTTAACCGTGAAGGGAATCTACTGGAGCAACAGGCGTTGACCGGAGGTATTTAGCCCATTCTATGCATAAGCATTACATTATTAATGGCCTGGTAGAGTTTCACCCAGCCGCCAGCACATTACGCGATCTCAACAATCCTGACCGGGTGGTGGTATTAAATTCCCCGGCGGGCCGCTGTTTGTTGTTATTAATAGAAAGGGTCGGAAGTATTGTGACTCAACAGGAGTGCATGGATATTGTCTGGCAGCGCCGGGGGATGCTGGTTTCGCCTAATACCTATTACCAGAACATTTCTATTCTGCGCAAAGGTCTGAAGAAGGTGGGTTTCGAAACCGATCCAATTGTCACTATCCCGCGCATTGGACTCACGCTCGCAAGCGATACGCAAATCACCATTAAAGAGACGCAGCCGCAGGCTGAAGAGGAAGAATGTGCTGCTCCGGATATCTGTGAAGAGACTGTCGCCCCGACGGTCTCGAGAAACCGCTTCTGGCTGTCGGGCGCGCTGGTGCTATTGCTGATGCTGGCTGGCGTGAGCGTTATCAGCCATAACCTGCTGCATGACAGCTATTTCGTAGACGGGTACCGCTTCGCGATGAAGATGGGCGAGTGTCAGCTCTATTTTTCTCGCGATATTGAAACGCAACGCGATAGGGATAAAGCCCTGGCCTATGCCACCCCGTTTAAAGACCAGTGCGCGAACTATCCCTGGGTGTATGTCAGCGGATACATCCTGCTGCCTCGCGCGTCGGTCATTCGCTGTGACAGACCGATGACGGAACCCAACCGCTGTATGTCCGATTATTTTATAGAGGATCGCTAGTATGGTTCGCTACCGTCAAACGCTTGTTGCGCTCTGCCTGTGCCTGTTGATGGTGGCTGTTGTGGCGGCGTATTACCTCTGGCATCGCCATTACATCCAGCCCTTTTCCTGCCAGGCGAACTTTATTCAGCATCACCGTGATGAAACGCTTTCTCTGTGGCTGAATTACACCGTGGAAGGCAACAGCGGAATACTCAGTATGAATGGTCGGCTGAAAAACGATCCCACGAAGACCCTGAATCGCAAAGTTTTCTTTCAGATTGAGCGCAAAGACAGCGTCTATAATCTGACGTCTATACGCAATATGAAATTTCCGGACGACAACATCAGCGACAGCTGGCTGGAGAAGTACGAACCCTTATTTTTTATCTATCCGAATAAGAATATTTATATGCGAATTAAGAAACAGCAGAATGAGAATTATTTATTTATTCTGGGAACGCTCCCGACCTATGTGTGCCACACGTCAAAAAACGGATAGCGACAGGGAAAAATATTTTTAAGTTTTTGCGACCATCATTTATGCTTGATTTAATAGCCAGGACCTATCTTAGGAAAATATAACAGCAACAATAATGTTGCGATAATGTAATTATTCTTCGGCAAGTTAATGAAAACTTTAATTGATGATAGCGTCAGAATGACGCCTGCGCGGAAAAAATCCCTGCATATGGGGTTACTCCTGTGGCCTCATTTCTCGCTTTTCGCATATTCAGGATTGATAGAGGCGTTACGTATTGCTTCCAGCGTCCAGAAGCGTAGCCAGAAAATACGCTTTAAACTCAGCCTGATAAGCACTTATCCCGACTTACCGGTAGTGAGCAGCTCAGGACTCAGCGTGCGGCCCGAGGCCGCCTATGCGCCGCCCGGCGACTTCGATTATATTGCGGCGATCGGTGGAGGTCTTGATCATCTTCACCAGGGACACCGTGGCGACAGAGCGTTTCTCACGGATGCTCATCACAACAACGTTCCCCTGATTGGTATTGGTACCGGCAGCTTTATTCTGGCGGAGGAAGGCTTACTGAACGAGCGCCGAGCCTCGATCCATCCTCATCACCATGACGTTTTCACGCAGCGCTTTCCGCAGGTTTATGCTGAGCAAGGCCTCGATTTTATCGACGAAGGCGATGTACTGACCTGCCCGGGTGGGATCTCAACGCTCACCCTGGTAACGGCGCTGATCCGCGTCCATGGGGGAGACGACATTGCGGCCTCCACCTCCCGGCGGCTGTCCCTTCCTCCGCATGATGCCGCCACGCCGCGGCCCGCGAATATTGCCATGATCCCTGATTCGCGCCTGCGCAGGGCGGTGACGATCGTCGAACAGTATCTGACTCACCCGCTCAGCGCCGCCAGGCTCGCGCAGGACGTTAAGCTGAGCGAACGTCAGCTTAATCGCCTGTTTCACGCCGAGTTTGGCAAAACGGCGCGGGAATTTATTCGCAGCGCCAGGCTGCGCTATGCCTGCTGGCTGCTGAAAAACTCTCAGCAAAGCGTTACGGACATTGCGCGGCGGATGCGGTTTAGCGACTGCGCCCACTTTATTCGTCATTTTCAGACCGAGTACGGCTGCACGCCGGGGGTATGGCGCACGTCGCAGAACTGATGCACCTATTTCGTGCTTTCTTCGTAGGGTTTTACTGGCTCGCCTGGATAGACTTCCGTTAAAAGCCTAACGGAGGGAAGACGACATGAACTGGCAGCCTTTTCGCGGCGATGCACCGGAAAATATGACGATTTTCAGCGCGTCATTTCCCGACGTCAGCGACCAGTGGCCGATGAAAGACGATGCTGCCCGTGAGATCGCCTCCCTTGACCGCGCCTTGAAAGCGGAGCCGGCGCTTCGGCCGCCGCGGGTGGAATACGACGAAGGGGGGCTGGCCGTGCTTGTCCCGCAGAATCGCTATTCCGAACAGGCCTTTCGCAACCGCCCGGCGCTCACCGCGTGGCGCACCCGGCTGGTGCCCTCCGCGCTGGCGCTGTTTGTGGTGCAAAACCCGCTGGAGGACCGCCTGCCCGACGGCACGAAAATGGACAGCGACAGCCGCCAGTGGTTTATCCACGCTAACGATGCGGTTGGCGTGCGTTCTCGCGCCCGGGTGCTGGCCGCTCTGGTGGATAAGTACATTCATAATGAAAGCGAGAACAACTGGGTCAGCCTCGCGAGCGGCGCCGCCATCCCGGTGCTGGAGGCGCTGCGCGAAGCAAAGCTTGATGGCCAGCAGGTCTATCTCACGCTGGTGGACAAAGACCCGGTGGCGCTGAGCTGGGCGGAAACCATGGCGGCGCAGGAAGGCATTGTGGTGGGCGAACAGCTGACGCTGCTCAGGCGCAACCTGCTCCATACGCTGGTGCGTAATGAGGACCTGCTGCTGGAGCTGGGCGAGCATCAGGCCGAACTGGTCGACGCGCTGGGGATATTTGAATACTTCAACGACGTCGATGCGGTGACTTTCCTCCAGCGCGCGCTGCGGCTGGTCAAGCCCGGCGGGGCGGTGATTGTGTCGAACATGCTCACCAGCAGCCCGCACATTGACTTTGTGCTGCGGGGTATCGGCTGGGAGGATATTTACCCGAGGTCGTTACAGCAGCTGCAGGATATCCACCTCGCGGCGGGCGTGCCGGTGGAAAACGTCACCGTAGTAGTGCCGAAGGACGGAGTGTACGCAGTGATGGAGATTAGGGGTTAGCGCGATCGGTGTGGGGGGACAGAGCGCAAAGCGTGGGTTGAAATAGTTCGATTTTCCAATCATGATCCCCCCATGAAAATAGAAACCGCACTCCCCACACACTTCGAACGTCTGGTCGCGATCTGGGAATCCTCCGTCCGCGCCACCCATCACTTTTTACAGGAAAGCGATATTGCGGCGCTGCGCCCGCTATTGCTCAACGCGTATTTGCCTGGCCTCAGCGTCGTGATGGCCCGCGATGACGCAGGCATTATCCACGGCTTTTTAGGCGTGGATGAAAACCGCATTGAAATGCTGTTTGTGGATGATGCTAGCCGGGGGAAGGGCGTCGGGAAATTGCTGCTGCAATATGCCATCGCAGAGTTTGGCGCGAACGAGGTGGATGTGAATGAGCAGAACCCGCAGGGCGTGGGATTTTATCGCCATATGGGGTTTGAGCAGGTCGGGCGCTCGGAACTGGACGGGCAGGGGAATCCGTTTCCGTTGCTGCATATGCGGTTGAGCGAGTGAATATTAACTTATCGCAGAAATCATACTTGTTAGATATAAAATGCAACGCGTTTTCCTGTGGGAGGTTCAACGTCGATATGAAGTTTCCCACCCATTGCCTCGATGTAGCGCTTAAACGTGGCGATTTTAAGTTCATTTCCACGTTGCTCAAGCTGCGTTACTGCGGGTTGGTTAACCCCCATCAGATCGGCAACATTTAAGGTTTTCACTTGGTTGCCTCCAGGCTTGTAAGATGAAAGGCAAATTTGGCATCTGCGATGCTAATCATTTTTTCACAAAAGGCTTTGTCGTTAGTCTTATCGCCCACGCAAAGCACAATGGCCTGACGGACAGGGTCAAATGCGAAGAAAGCACGTATCGGACGACCAGCATATTGAATACGTAATTCTTTCATATAGTTATATCGTGAACCTTTAACCGTATCTGCATAGGGGCGAGAAAGACGAGGCCCATAATTTTGCAGATTTAACAGGTCTGCCAGTACCTTACCCTGTAAACCTTCATCCTGCTCAAGCAACCATTGCTCGAAAACCTTTCAAAACAGAACCGTCCAGATGCTTTCGTCCGTGATAAGCTTTAGTTAATAAATGCAATGGCTGTCATCGATAGCCAGGCTATTAGTGGCAAGAGTATGACAAAGAGGGAATTTCATAATGATTGTGTCATTACGAAATTGCGAGGCGCTTTCCAGCGTTTTTTCTATTCATGCTGGCGAGTATTACTTTGAGGTTATAGTGATCTTTCTCTCAAAAAAATGGCGTTTTCCTAACTGATGAATTATCCGGAATAACCGGATAGTTGAATGTTAATCCACTTTACCACCAACGAATTTTAGTTCGAACATGTTTACCTTACAGATCGGCCATGGCTGCAGGAGATTGGATTACGTGTTAAGAAAAAGAAACCAAATTTTGGCCGCACTAAGAGCACGATGAAGAACATCCGGTTCGAGGATGAGCTTTTGGAACAGAATGAGAAGGCTGCGGGAAGGGGATTTTTAGTAAATGGGTGAAAGAGGCTTGTAGGCTTAGGCTTTTAAGTGAGTAGTAATCAAAGCTTTATAGGTAGTGTTAACAATGAAATAGATGATAAGTTCGGAATATTTTTTCCAAAAGTATCATTGATGATGATTTTATAATTATCAATTATATACTTAAAAAATTAATCAGTCTTTTTTAACCGAGTCTGCTTTTAAATTTTTGCGAACTGATTCGTTCGTTGCATTTTACCATTGCAATTGGGACAAAAATGTTGTTTCTTCCCTTCAATTTCCCATGTGTAGTATTCCTTCTTAAAGGGATTATGACAGATATCACACTGTCTGGGCTTAAATATAGCACCAATAATGGCCATTAAAATTACAGCACCTATAATCCATTCCATTGCAGCTTCACTTTTTGATATTTTTGAAATGGGAAAGAGAATAAAAAAATATTTAAATCAATAAGTGATTATGTTCACATAAGATGACTGGAATGGGTGAATCTATTTATTAATAAAGTTTTTTATTAAAGCGGATGGCATTTTTGGCGGAAGATCACAGGAGTCGAACCTGCCCGGGAACGCTGGCGTCCCCAACTGGATTTGAAGTCCAGCCACCTCACCGGAGATGACGATCTTCCGCGCCTGCATTGCTACATGGAGGCGGGGCGCATTATAGCTACTTTCAGGCATTTACCACATACCCCGACACACTTTTTTCACCTCTCTTTTGACCTGTACACCCCTGTTTCAGTTAATTCCTAAGAAAATCCTCAGGTTAGCCTTTTGTGCTCTTCGACATTTACCGCGATCACAAAAAACAAGAAACGTAATCTGCTAACCAGAAAACGCAATACCCACCCCTGAAACAATGGTTTAAAACTCTGTAACCGGTCTCAGCGCACCCTACAGCGTGAAGGATAAAAAAATGAGCGAAGTATTGTCAGTAAAAGAGAAGATTGGCTACGGCATGGGAGACGCCGCCAGCCACATCATTTTTGATAACGTCATGTTGTACATGATGTTTTTCTACACCGATATTTTCGGCATTCCCGCCGGGTTTGTCGGCACCATGTTCCTGCTGGCGCGCGCGCTGGATGCGATCTCCGACCCGTGCATGGGGCTGATTGCCGACCGCACCCGCAGCCGCTGGGGCAAGTTCCGACCGTGGATTTTGTTCGGCGCGATCCCGTTCGGCATCGTCTGCGTGCTGGCCTACACCACGCCGGACCTCAGCCTCAACGGTAAACTGGTTTACGCTGCAGTGACTTACACCCTGCTGACCCTGCTCTATACCGTGGTCAACATCCCCTACTGCGCGCTGGGCGGCGTGATCACTAACGACCCGACGCAGCGTATCTCCCTTCAGTCCTGGCGCTTTGTGCTGGCGACCGCGGGCGGCATGCTCTCCACGGTGCTGATGATGCCGCTGGTTAACCTCATTGGCGGCGACGATAAGGCGTTCGGCTTCCAGGGCGGCATCGCCGTGCTGTCGGTGGTCGCGTTCCTGATGCTGGCGTTCTGCTTCTTCACCACCAAAGAGCGCATCCAGGTGCCGCCGAGCACCACCTCCATGCGGGAAGACCTGCGCGATATCTGGCACAACGACCAGTGGCGCATCGTCGGCGTGCTCACCATCCTCAACATCCTCGCCGTCTGCGTGCGCGGCGGCGCGATGATGTACTACTGCGCCTGGATCATGGGCTCGCCGGAGGTGTTCGTCGCCTTCCTCACCACCTACTGCGTCGGCAACCTCATTGGCTCCGCGCTGGCGAAACCGCTCACCGACTGGAAGTGCAAGGTCAGCATCTTCTGGTGGACCAACGCCGCGCTGGCGGTGGTCAGCGTGGCGATGTTCTTCGTCCCGATGCACGCCACCGTGCTGATGTTCGCCTTTATCTTCGTCATTGGCGTATTGCACCAGCTGGTGACGCCGATTCAGTGGGTGATGATGTCCGATACCGTCGACTACGGCGAATGGACCAACGGCAAACGCCTGACCGGCATCAGCTTTGCGGGCACGCTGTTCGTGCTGAAGCTCGGCCTGGCGCTGGGCGGGGCGATGATCGGCTGGATGCTGGCTGGCGGCGGCTACGACGCGGCAGCCAAAACTCAAAACAGCGCGACCATCAGCATCATTATCGGCCTGTTTACCCTGGCCCCGGCTGTCTGCTACGTGCTGAGCGCCATTATCGCCAAACGCTACTACACGCTGAAAACCCCCTTCCTGACCAAAATCCTGGGTGAACTGGCGCAGGGCGCGCGCCGCAATCAGCAGGAATTTGAAAACCTGCCGGTCAGCAAAGAATTACAGAACTAAGAGGACGAGAGCATGAAAATCAGTGATGGAAACTGGCTTATTCAACCGGGCCTGAACGTGACGTATCCGGTTCAGGTGTTCGACGTGGAGCAGCAGGGCAATGACCTGGTGGTATTTGTTGCGCCGCGCGACGTGCGCGAGCGTACCTGGCAGCTCGACACGTTGATGTTCACGGTGCGCCTGTTTGCCCCGCAGGAAGGGATTATCGGGGTGCGTATCGAACATTTCCAGGGCGCACTGAATAACGGCCCGCACTATCCGCTGAACGTTCTGAAAGACGTGAAGGTAGAGATTGAAAACAACGCCGATTTTGCCGAGCTGAAAAGCGGCAGTATCAGCGTGCGCGTCACCAAAGGCGAGTTCTGGGCGCTGGATTTCCTGCGTAACGGCCAGCGCATTACCGGCAGCCAGCTGAAAAACAACGGCTACGTGCAGGACAGCAACGCCGACCGCAATTACGTGTTCGAGCGTCTGGATCTGGGCGTGGGGGAAACGGTCTACGGCCTGGGCGAGCGCTTCACCGCGCTGGTGCGCAACGGCCAGACGGTCGAAACCTGGAACCGCGACGGCGGCACCAGCACCGAGCAGTCCTACAAAAATATCCCGTTCTACCTGACCAACCGCGGCTACGGCGTGCTGGTGAATCATCCGGAGAACGTCTCGTTTGAAGTTGGCTCAGAGAAGGTCTCCAAGGTGCAGTTCAGCGTGGAAGGGGAATATCTGGAATACTTCGTGATCGACGGCCCGACGCCAAAAGAGGTATTAAACCGCTATACGCAATTCACCGGGCGTCCGGCGCTGCCGCCTGCGTGGTCGTTCGGTCTGTGGCTGACCACCTCGTTCACCACCAACTACGACGAAGCGACGGTGAACAGCTTTATCGACGGCATGGCCGAACGCGACCTGCCGCTGCACGTGTTCCACTTCGACTGCTTCTGGATGAAGGCCTTCCAGTGGTGCGACTTCGAGTGGGACCCGATGACCTTCCCGGATCCGGAAGGCATGATCCGCCGCCTGAAGGAGAAAGGGCTGAAGGTCTGCGTGTGGATTAACCCATACATTGGCCAGAAATCCCCGATATTCCGGGAGCTGAAAGAGAAGGGCTACCTGCTCAGACGCCCGGACGGCTCCCTGTGGCAATGGGACAAATGGCAGCCGGGGCTGGCGATTTATGACTTCACCAATCCGGACGCGTGCCGGTGGTATGCCGACAAGCTGAAAGGCCTGGTAGATATCGGCGTCGACTGCTTCAAGACCGACTTTGGCGAGCGTATCCCGACCGACGTTCAGTGGTTTGACGGATCCGATCCGCAGAAAATGCACAACCACTACGCCTACATCTACAACGAACTGGTGTGGAGCGTGCTGAAAGAGACGGTGGGTGAAGAAGAGGCGGTGCTGTTTGCCCGCTCCGCGTCCGTGGGTGCGCAACAGTTCCCGGTTCACTGGGGCGGCGACTGCTACGCCAACTATGAGTCGATGGCCGAAAGCCTGCGCGGCGGGCTGTCGATTGGTCTGTCCGGCTTCGGGTTCTGGAGCCACGATATCGGCGGGTTCGAAAACACCGCCCCGGCGCACGTCTACAAGCGCTGGTGCGCGTTCGGGCTGTTCTCCAGCCACAGCCGTCTGCACGGCAGCAAATCCTACCGCGTGCCGTGGGCGTACGATGACGAGTCCTGCGACGTGGTGCGCCACTTCACGCAGTTGAAATGTCAGCTGATGCCGTACCTGTACCGTCAGGCGGCGCTGGCCCGCGAGTTCGGCACGCCGATGCTGCGGGCGATGATGCTGGAGTTCCCGGACGATCCGGCGTGCGATTATCTCGACCGTCAGTACATGCTGGGAGATTCGTTAATGGTGGCACCGGTATTCTCCGAGGCGGGCGACGTGCAGTTCTACCTGCCGGAAGGGCGCTGGACGCACCTGTGGCACAACGACGAAATCCAGGGCAGCCGCTGGCAGAAGCAGCAGCACGGTTTCATGAGCCTGCCGGTCTACGTGCGCGACAACACGTTGCTGGCGCTGGGCAACAATAACCAGAAGCCGGACTACGCATGGATTGAGGGGACGGCCTTCCAGCTGTTTAACCTGGACGACGGCGCAACGGCGGTGAGCGAAGTGCCTGTGGCGGACGGCTCCGTGGCGTTTACGCTGAAGGCGTCACGTCGGGGCGACATCGTGACCTTTACCGGCGCGGGAGACGCGCAAAACTGGTCGGTGTGCTTGCGCAACGTGCAGAAGGTGAGCGGCGTGAAGGGCGGTTCGCACGCGGGCAGCGAGTGGGGTGTGGTGGTGAAAGCGGAGGGCGATGAGGTGGTGGTTCACCTTTAATTCCCCTCACCCTAACCCTCTCCCCAAAGGGGCGAGGGAATGGTTTGCTCCCTCTCCCTTTCAGGGAGAGGGCTGGGGTGAGGGTGGTGTTGAAACCACACCACCCGACATCGTCTGCTGCACCTGCTGTTTATCCATATTCACCGCGCTCAGCTTCCCATTCACCGTCGGCTTCAGCGGGGCATTCGCCTGCACGCTGCCGCTGGCGGTGAGCTGAATATTGCCGTCGCCCGTAATCGGCAGAGCAGGCCAGCCCCACTGCTGCAGCACGTTGAGCGGTACGCCGCGCCCGTTCAGGCTTACCGTAGTCTGCCGCTGCGGGAGTTGTGAAACGGTCGCCGTGGCTTCCAGAATGCCTTTTTCGGTAAATGCGCTCAGGTCGGTAATGTTCACCGTGGCGGCGTTGGCATTCAGCGCCAGCGACGGGCGGCGCACGTCGACGCGGTTAAAGGTCGCCGCCGCGCCGTTCAGGGTTGCGCTCCCGCCCCAGACGCCCCACTGGCGATCTTTCACCAGATGCAGGTTTGCGCCATAACCGTCCAGAGAGGTGATCTGCCAGGGGAAGGCGGGATCGATGTCGATCACCAGGTTACGGCTCAGGCCGAATTTTTGCAGCGTGACGCTGTTCAGCCATTCCGGCAGAGGCTCCATCCACAATGCTTTCCAGTTCTGCGGTAGGGTGTACTCCAGTCCGGCGATGGCGACATCGTCCAGCACCAGCGCTTTACCGTCGCGTAGCCAGTTGCCCGAGGTGCGTACCATGCCGCCCTCCCAGCGGGAGGTGAACTGACGCAGCGCCATGCCCTGCGGGGAAAACTCCGCATTCAGGATCGGGTCGAAAAGATGCAGCGAGCCGTAGATAAACTCGCTGGCGTTCATGGACAGACGACCTTCCTGGCTCTGCCAGTCACCTTTGCTTAGAGTCAGGTTGCGCAGGCTTAAATCGAGATCGGTCACCGCCCAGTCCGGGCCCTGAAGCCGGGCGTCGGTCACGTCCAGACGACCAATCTGCAAAGAGGGAATGGTGCCCAGCGGTGCGAAGAACGCCGTCAGCGTTTTATCGCTCTGCAGGCGGATCTCGTTGAGGCGCATGGTGTCGATAATCCAGCTCCCGTCGGCGTTGCGCAGGGCGGAGCCGGTGAGTGAGCCACGAGCCATGTCGGCGCCAATCGTTTTCAGCACCACCTCCTTGCCGTTAAGCTGGCCCTCGATCAGCACGTTGGTGGCCGGTACGCCGTTCAGGGTCAGCGAGCCCGCGCTCATCTGAATCTGCGCGTTGTTCCCCAGCACGTTGCCCGCTTCCGGCTGCCACGGGCTGACGCCGCCCGTGACCTTCTGCGCGCTCAAATCCCATTCGGTATTCGGGCTGTTAAACGCCATGTTGTTCAACTGCAGGCGATCCGCCTGGAAAGGCAGCGGCGCCGTCTGCGGCGAGAGATTCAGCGTGCCGTCGAAGAGGGTGATGGTGTCCATGTGCAGCGGATCGGTTATCTGACGGCTGCTCAGGCCAATATCGACTTTTTTGGCTACCAGCGTGGCGGGTTTACCGTCCCGACCAAAGGTGACATTTTCCAGAATGATGTGGGAAGGCGACGAAAAGCGGTGATTCATCTTGTCGAAACTGAGTTCGTAGTCGGTATTCACCGTTACCCAGCTGCTGACCTGAGACGCGCCCCAGCGGGTCTGGAGCAGAATATAGAGCGCCAGCATCACAATGAGCAGGGCTACCAGAAGATAGATGAGGAGCTTTCCAATAAATTTCATGGTCTTCCATCCCGCAAAACGCACATAAGGGAGTTATGCACGATTTATGCGCAATCCTCAAGGCGGGAATGGTGTAATTCGATGTCACGGCAGGCATTGACTGCCTGCCGTGAGAGAAATCAATTTTTCTCAGGCGGGAAAACGAGGTTTAGCACGATAGCGGTGATACCGCCCGCAGCAATGCCGGAAGAGAGCAGGTTTTTCACCCAGTCAGGGGCAAACTGCAGGATCAGCGGCTGCTGGGAAACGCCCAGACCAACGGCCAGCGACAGCGCGATAATCATGATCGCGCGGCGGTTCAGTGGTTCGCGGGAGACGATACGCACACCGGAGGCTGCGATAGTCCCGAACATCACCAGCGTTGCGCCGCCCAGCACTGGCTCAGGGATGTGCTGCACAAAGCCGCTTACCGCCGGGAACAGGCCGAGGACGATCAGCATGAGCGCTACTACAAAACCGACGTAGCGGCTGGCCACGCCGGTCAGCTGGATGACGCCGTTGTTCTGGCCGAAGCAGGAGTTCGGGAAGGTGTTGAATACCGCAGAGACAAACGAGTTCAGGCCGTTCGCCAGCACGCCGCCTTTCAGACGCTTCATATACAGCGGGCCGGATACCGGCTGCTCGGAGACGTCCGAGGTAGCGGTGATATCGCCGATGGTCTCCAGAGAGGTGATCATAAAGACCAGCATCAGCGGCAGGAGCAGGCCCCAGTCAATGCCCAGGCCGTAGTACAAAGGCGTGGGGACGACGATCAGTGCGCTGTTGGTCGGCGCGGTGTTCTCCGGCAGCATGCCCAGCGCCCACGCCAGCAGATAGCCTGCCGCCATGGCAATCACCAGCGAGGCGACGCGCAGGTAAGGGTTACGCTGACGGTTAAGCAGAATAATGATGGCCAGCACCACGCCTGCCAGCAGCAGGTTTTTCGGTGCGCCGAAGGTGTGGTCGCTCATTGCCGCATAACCGCCGCCGATGGACGTCAGGCCCACCTGAATCAGCGACAGTCCGATAATCATGACGACCACGCCGGAAACCAGCGGGGTGATAACGCGGCGAGCCAGATGCAGAACGCGGGAGATCACCATCTCCGTACAGCTGGCCAGCATCAGCGTGCCGAACAGCGCCGCCATCATGGTCGGAACATCCGCACCGCCGGTTTTCAGGGCCGTACCGCCCATGATCAGCGGTGCCACGAAGTTAAAGCTGGTGCCCTGAATCGACAACAAACCCGACCCCACCGGACCCCACGCTTTAATTTGAATAATCGAGGCCACGCCGGAGGCGAAAAGAGACATGCTGATAATGTGCTGCGTGTCCTGCGCCGGTAAGCCGAGCGCCTGGCAAATCAGCAGCGCCGGAGTGATCACCGCAACAAACATAGCCAGAAGATGCTGGCAGGCGGCGAAAAGCGTTTGCGGCAGCGGCGGGCGGTCTTCAAGGCGGTAAATCAGTTCGCTATTTTGCTTCTGCGCAATCGGTTGCGCATCAGGCGACTCTATGGTGTTAACGGACATCGGCGGCAATCCCACGGTGGAAAAGCGGGCATTTTATCTGACCACCTGGTAAAAGCAAACGATTGCCAGCAAAAAAAGGGAAGAAATTCTGCCGCTGTGAGCAGGTTTTCTACAACGCATCGGAAAAAAAAATTACACTTTTTGCGCCGGGGGCTCATGAAGAGCGCAAACCGGCCCAGGATAACGCCGCGTGTGTATGGAACACGCGCAAAAAAGGAGCCTTCTATGATTCATCTCGATACGTTGTCGACCCTTGTTGCCGCAACGCTGGTCTTACTGCTTGGTCGTAAGCTGGTACATAGCGTTTCCCTTCTGAAAAAGTACACCATTCCTGAACCCGTCGCCGGCGGCCTGCTGGTAGCGCTGGCCCTGCTGGTGCTGAAAAAAAGCCTGGGCTGGGAAATAGATTTTGATATGTCCCTGAAAGACCCGCTGATGCTGGCCTTCTTTGCCACCATTGGCCTGAATGCCAACCTGGCGAGCCTGCGCTCGGGCGGTAAGGTGCTCGGCGTATTCCTGATTGTGGTGGTGGGGCTGCTGCTGATGCAAAACGCCATTGGCATCGGCATGGCAACGCTGCTGGGGCTGGATCCGCTGATGGGGCTGCTGGCGGGGTCGATTACCCTTTCGGGCGGTCACGGAACCGGGGCCGCGTGGAGCAAGCTATTCATCGAACGCTACGGCTTTGAAAACGCGACGGAAGTAGCGATGGCCTGTGCCACCTTTGGCCTGGTGCTGGGTGGCCTGATTGGCGGCCCGGTGGCGCGTTATCTTGTGAAGCACTCTACCACGCCGGACGGCAGGCCGGACGATGAGCTGGTGCCTACCGCCTTTGAAAAGCCGGACGTTGGGCGCAGTATCACCTCGCTGGTGCTGATTGAAACCATCGCGATGATCGCCATCTGCCTGACCGTGGGCAAAGTGGTTGCGCAATGGCTGGCGGGCACAGCGTTTGAGCTGCCGACGTTTGTTTGCGTGCTGTTTATCGGGGTGATCCTGAGCAACGGTCTGGCGCTGATGGGCTTCTACCGCGTGTTTGAAAGGGCGGTGTCGGTGCTCGGCAACGTCTGCCTCTCGCTGTTCCTGGCGATGGCGCTGATGAGCCTCAAGCTGTGGGAGCTGGCCTCGCTGGCGCTGCCGATGGTGGCGATTCTGGCAGTGCAAACCCTGTTTATGGCGCTGTACGCTATGTTCGTCACCTGGCGCATGATGGGCAAAAACTACGATGCGGCGGTGCTGGCGGCGGGTCACTGCGGGTTTGGTCTGGGGGCAACCCCAACGGCTATCGCTAACATGCAGGCGATCACAGAACGGTTCGGGCCATCGCACATGGCGTTTCTGGTGGTCCCGATGGTCGGGGCGTTCTTTATTGATATCGTCAACGCGCTGGTTATCAAGCTATACCTGATGCTGCCAATGTTTGCCTGAAATCAGGCGTTGGAATACCGCTCGGTTTCCGGCATCCAGCGCTCAATTAACGCTGCCGCCTGTTCGGGGTAGCGTTCATGAATGTGGCGCGCAAGGCGCTGAACTTCCGGGATCATAGCCTGATCGCGCAGCAAATCCGCCACTTTGAATTCCGCATTCCCCGTCTGGCGCGTGCCCAGCAGTTCACCCGGGCCGCGGATCTCCAGGTCTTTTTGCGCAATCACAAAACCGTCGTTGCTGTCGCGCAGCACCTGCAACCGCATCTGGGCGGTTTTCGAGAGCGGGGCTTTGTAGAGCAGGACGCAGTGGGAGGCTACCGCGCCACGGCCAACACGTCCGCGCAGCTGGTGGAGCTGGGCAAGGCCCAGGCGCTCCGGGTTTTCGATAATCATCAGGCTGGAGTTGGGTACGTCCACGCCCACTTCAATGACCGTCGTGGCGACCAGCAAATGCAGCTCTCCCTGCTTAAACGACTGCATCACCGACTGTTTTTCAGCGGGCTTCATACGTCCGTGAACCAGACCCACGTTCAGCTCCGGCAGCGCCAGCTTGAGTTCTTCCCACGTGGCTTCGGCAGCCTGCGCTTCCAGCAGTTCAGACTCCTCGATCAGCGTACAGACCCAGTAGGCCTGACGTCCTTCGTGGGTGCAGGCGTTGCGCACGCGGTCAATAATATCGCTGCGACGCGTGTCAGGAATGGCGACCGTTGTGACCGGGGTACGGCCCGGCGGCAGTTCGTCGATGGTGGAGGTATCCAGATCGGCGTAGGCGGTCATCGCCAGGGTGCGCGGGATCGGCGTGGCGGTCATGATCAGCTGATGCGGATGGAAGCCCTGTTGAAGGCCTTTTTCCCACAGCGCAAGACGCTGATGGACGCCAAAGCGGTGTTGTTCATCGATAATCACCAGCGCAAGGCCGCTGAACTGCACCTGCTCCTGGAAGATAGCGTGCGTGCCGACAATCATTTGCACCTGCCCGCTGGCGATGGCTTCCTGCTGCGCAAGTCGCGCTTTGCCTTTTTGCTTCCCGGCAAGCCAGCCCACTTCAATCCCCAGCGGCGCGAACCAGGCGCGGAAATTGTTGGCGTGCTGTTCAGCCAGCAGCTCGGTCGGCGCCATAAGCGCGACCTGTTTACCGTGGGAAATCGCGCGCAGGGCTGCCAGCGCGGCAACCAGCGTTTTACCGGACCCTACATCGCCCTGCACCAGGCGCATCATCGGCACGTCGAGCGCCATATCGCGTTCAATCTCAGCGGTGACGCGCGCCTGCGCGCCGGTGGGTTTAAACGGCAGAGAGGCCAGCAGCTTATCTTTGAGCGCATCATTCTGGCTTAAGGGCTGAGCGTGGAAACGCTGCGCGCCCGCACGAAGCGCCAGCATGCTCAGGTTATGCGCCAGTAATTCCTCAAGGATAAGACGCTGTTGGGCGGGGTGTTTGCCGCTTTCTAAATCGCTGAGCTGCAGCGTTGGCGGTGGACGGTGCAGGGTTCGCAGCGCCTCGGGCAGGCTCATCATGCCCTGCGCCAGCTCGGGCGGCAGCAGCTCGGTAATGGCGCAGGTATCCAGTAGCTCCAGCGCCTGATCGGTGAGCTTACGCAGCGTCGCCTGCTTGATGCCTTCGGTCGTCGGGTAAACCGCGGTGAGCGTCTCCTGCAGCTCCGGCGTGCTGAGATCGCCCTGCACGCGGTACTCCGGGTGGATCATCTCTGCGCCGTATTTCCCGCGTTTGGCTTCACCATAGGCCAGCACCCTGCGGCCCGTCGCCAGGCTGTTTTTCATCGCCGCGCTGAAGTTGAAAAAACGCATGGTAAGGATGCCGGTGCCGTCGCTAATCTGGCAGGTCATCATCCGGCGTCCGCCGAAGGTGATATTGCAGTTCAGTACTTCGCCTTCAACGGTGGCGTAAATGGCGGGAAGGAGATCGCCAATCTTATAGAGCTGGGTGCGGTCTTCGTAACGCAGGGGGAGGTGAAGCAGGAGATCCTGCACGGTGTGCAGGCCAATTTTCGCCAGCTTATTGCTTTGCGCCGCGCCCACGCCCGTCAGGCTGTTAAGCGGGATGGCATCCAGCAGGCGGCCTTTCATCGCTTACCCGGCGTACTGCATGGTGGCCCACCACTCGGCATCGGCTTCAATTTCGCCCTGCGCGTTGACGTGGGGGTAAGGCAATTTTTTCTGCTTCGCAACGCGAGCCAGCACCGGATAACCACCTTCAAACAGCAGGCGCTGCTGTTCATCTTCCGGCAGCATGCTGTTGCTGCGCTCGTACATCCCCGCGTTCTGACGCTGGCGCTGCGCTTCATAAAGAATGAGCGCGGACGCCACGGAGACGTTGAGAGACTGGACCATGCCGATCATCGGAATGATGATGTCCCGATCCGCCAGATCCAGCGCTTCCTGGGAGATCCCGGTTTTCTCCTGACCCATTAAAATGCAGGTCGGGCGGGTATAGTCGATCTCGCGGAAATCTACGGCTTTAGCGGACAGGTTAGTGGCAAGGATCTGCATCCCGCGCCCTTTCAGGTGCGATACGGCTTCGCCAATGGTGTGATGATTTTTGACGGACACCCAGCTGTTGCTGCCTGCCGCCGCTGAGACCGTATTTCGCATACGGCCATCCGGCCAGACGGCGTGCACTTCATGCACACCGACAGCATCTGCGGTACGGACGATGGCAGAGACGTTATGAGGTTTATGCACCTGCTCCATGCAGACCGTCAGGTCAGGCTGACGCCTGGCGAGCATTTCGCAGATACGTGCATAACGTTGTGAATTCATAAACCTAGTTTCGGTTTCGGGTGACTTTAATCACGTCCGGCATGACGCGGATCTTGCGCATAATATTCGCCAGATGTACGCGGTCGCGGGCGGTCAGACGAATAAAGGCGCTATAAACGCGGCCATCTTTTTCTTCCGTATTCAGACTCTGAATGTTGGAAGAGGCCGTGTTGATCGCTGCCGTCAGGTTCGCCAGGGCACCCTGGTGGTTGAACATATCCACCTTAATTTCGGTGATAAATTCCTGCGCGGTCTCTTTATCCCACTCGACCGCCATAAACTTCTCGGCTTCTTTCTGGTAGCCGCGAATGTTACGACAGGATTCATGGTGGATAACCAGCCCTTTGCCCGGGCTGACGTGCGCAATAATCGGGTCGCCAGGAATTGGGCGGCAACATTTTGCGAAGGTGATCAGCACCCCGTCCGCGCCTTTAATCGGCAAATGAGCATGGCCAGATGCGCCTGGAGCAGAAGGTGTCGCTTCGCCCTGCTGCAAGTTTTTCGCTACTACGACACTCATGGCGTTGCCCAGACCAATTTCCGCCAGCAGATCGTCCAGAGACGTGAGCTTCATTCGGTCGAGTTCGCGCTGGATATGCTCCGGTGGGATCTCAGCCAGCTTACGGCTACCGCCCAACGCGTGGTTGAGCAGCCGACGTCCCAGACTGACGGAATCATCACGCTTGAGGTTTTTCAGCAGCTGGCGAATTTTGGCGCGTGCTTTGGAGCTTACGACAAAGTTCAACCAGGCCGCGTTCGGACGTGCGCCCGGCGCGGTAATAATTTCTACGGTCTGGCCGCTGGAGAGCGGCTGAGACAGCGGATAAGGCTGTCTGTCGACGCGCGCGCCGACGCAGGCATGCCCGATATCGGTATGCACGGCGTAAGCGAAATCGACCGGCGTTGCGCCCGCAGGCAGTTCGACAATGCGACCTTCTGGGGTGAAAACGTAAATCTCATCCGGGAAGAGATCGGATTTAACGCTCTCGATAAATTCAAACGAGCTGCCCGCACTCTGCTGAAGCTCCAGCAGGCTCTGCATCCAGCGCTGGGCGCGGATTTGTGCGGTCGTACTGCTTTCGCCGCCGTGCTCTTTATAGGCCCAGTGTGCGGCTACACCCATCTCTGCCATCTGGTCCATGTCTTCGGTGCGAATTTGCACCTCAACAGGCACGCCGTGCGGCCCGATCATCGAGGTGTGCAAAGATTGATAGCCGTTCGCTTTTGGAATGGCGATATAATCTTTCATGCGCCCCGGACGCGGCTTGTAGAGGCTGTGCATCTGCCCCAGCACGCGATAGCAGGTGTCCGAGTCATGGACAATTACGCGGAAGGCGTAGATATCCATGATCGAGTGAAAACGCTGCTCTTTGAGCACCATTTTGCAGTAGATGGAGTACAGGTGTTTCTCGCGACCGCTAACGCGGCACGGAATTCCCGCTTCCTGCAAGCGCCCTTCGATTTCAGAGAGGATTTTTTGAATCATCTCTTTACGGTTACCGCGTGCGGCTTTCACCACCTCTTTAATGACGCGATAACGGTTCGGGTACAACGCTTCAAAACCCAGCTCTTCCAGCTCGGTTTTAATGTGGTGAATACCTAAACGGTGCGCCAGCGGGCTGTAAATTTCGAGGGTTTCACGGGCAATACGGCGACGTTTATCCGGACGAAGTGAGCCCAGCGTGCGCATGTTGTGGGTACGGTCAGCGAGTTTGATGAGAATGACGCGGATATCCTGCACCATCGCCATAATCATCTTGCGGAAGTTTTCGGCTTGCGCCTCTTTCTTGTCGCGGAAATTCAGCTTATCAAGCTTAGAGACCCCTTCCACCAGTTCGGCAACGCTTTTGCCAAACAGCTGTTCCATGTCCTGATAAGTGGCAGGGGTATCTTCGATCACGTCGTGCAGCAGAGCGGCCATGAGCGTTTCGTAGTCGAGTTTCATCTCGGCCAGAATACAGGCCACCGCTACCGGGTGCGTGATATAGGGTTCACCGCTTGAACGTGTCTGGCCCTCGTGAGCGTCACGTGCAACGAGATACGCCTGCTGAAGACGCTTAATCTGGTCTTCAGGCAGGTAGGTTTGAATCAGTTGATTCAGGCTTTCAAACAGATACAAGGGCGACCCGCAGGTTTAATTAACGACGACCTTCAGCAATAGCGGTTACGGCCTGCAGTTCTGCGGCTTCCTGCTCTTGCTGCTCCTGGCGCTCACGCACGTCGAGGATCTGGTTGTTGATCAGACCTTCTTCGATTTCGCGAAGTGCAATAACGGTGGTTTTATCGTTTTCTTCCGGTACCAGCGGATCTTTACCGCCTACCTGCATCTGACGAGCGCGACGCGCGGCGACCAGCACCAGGTCAAAACGGTTACCAATTTTCTCTACAGCGTCCTGAACAGTTACGCGTGCCATACTTAAAATGCTCCACAGGTGAAGAAATGACTGGGCATGATACTGAAAGTGGGTTCAGTCTGCCAACAGTTTGGTGATTAATGCGTCATGTCGCTGCTTCTGGCGGCTCATACGCAGACGTTCTGCACGAAGAATGGTTTTGAGATCGCTCAGCGCGGCATCAAAATCATCATTCACAATTAGGTAATCATATTCCGCGTAATGGCTCATTTCTGCAACAGCCTGTTCCATACGCTTTGCGATCACTTCTTCGCTGTCCTGGCCGCGCCCACGCAGGCGGCGATCCAGCTCATCTTTCGATGGCGGTAAAATAAAGATACTGCGCGAGTCAGGCATTTTCTTGCGAATTTGCTGCGCACCCTGCCAGTCGATATCCAGGAACACATTCACGCCCGTGGCCAGAACCTGCTCAATGGTTTCACGCGAGGTACCGTAGTAATTACCAAATACTTCAGCGTGTTCAAGAAACGCGTCTCTGCCGATCATCGCTCTGAATTCGTCGTGATCCACAAAGAAATAGTGTTCACCGTGCACTTCACCCGGACGCGGCGCTCGCGTGGTATGAGAAACAGAAACCTGTGTGTCGTACAACGGTTGGGTTTTTAACAGTGCCTGAATAAGGCTGGATTTACCCGCGCCGCTAGGGGCAGAAACAATATAAAGCGTGCCTTGAGCCATGAGAGTCTTTTGTATGTGTTAACGAAGAAGTCCTACATACGGGCTTATTATACACGTCACCGCCGTGTGACGTAGTCTTTGTCACACTTTTTCCCTCGGATTATTGAATTTTGCGTGCCGTTTTCAGGTTTTATCTGTGGTTTTCAGCCACCAAAAGAAATACCGGATAGCGTCTCGCATTGTGAAACGTTGCCGTTAGCGTTGTTTCAGGCATCAGGGTATACCTCCTGCAATGTAAAGGAGGGGTAGCGATGTGGCGATGTATAAGCGGGGTAATGTTGTTGTGGTGTGGCTATGGCGCGGCGGTTTGCCCAGTGTGGTCGCAGGCAAAAGCAGAGAAAGAGATGGCGTCGTTAAGCGCGCAAATCAAACGCTGGGATAACGCTTACTGGAAGGAGGGTGTGAGCGAGGTCAACGACGAAGTTTACGACCAGCTTCACGGGCGGTTAACGAAGTGGCAGCACTGTTTCGGCAGTGAACCTTCAGGAGAGAAACTCCCTACCCTGACGGGGAGCGTAAAACATCCTGTCGCCCATACGGGCGTACATAAAGTGGCCAGCAAAGAGGCGATGAGTCAGTGGATGCTCGCGCGGCAACATCTGTGGATGCAGCCCAAAGTTGACGGTGTGGCGGTAACGCTGGTCTATCGTGACGGAAAGTTAACCCAGGCCATTAGTCGAGGTGATGGCCTGAAAGGGGAAGACTGGACCGATAAGGTACGTTTAATCCCGTCTGTTCCGCAAAAGCTCACCGGCAAGTTGGCAAATAGCGTCTTACAGGGCGAGCTTTTCTGGTTAAGCGACAAGCACGTCCAGCGGCAGATGGGCGGGGTGAATGCTCGCGCAAAAGTTGCGGGTGCGATGATGCGGCAAAAGGATAACGCGCTATCGAATAAGCTCGGCGTATTCATCTGGGCCTGGCCTGACGGACCGAAAGACATGCATACATCTCTAGCTGAACTGTCTCAGGCCGGTTTTACGCTGTCGGCACGGTATACGTTACCCACCGATTCTGTTGATGCCGTTGAGAAACAGCGCGCGGCCTGGCACGTAAGCGCATTACCCTTTGCCACGGATGGCATTGTGGTGCGTTCGGAGAATGAACCCGCGGGCGAAGATTGGTTACCGGGAGAAGGTAGCTGGGTCGTCGCGTGGAAATATCCTCCTGCAGCCCAGGTCGCCGAGGTGAGTGATATTCATTTTTCCGTGGGGCGAACGGGCAAAATTTCCGTTGTAGCAGCGCTGGAACCCGTGCAACTGGATGATAAACAGGTGCAGAGGGTGAGTCTGGGCTCGGTTGCGCGCTGGCAGGGGCTGGATATTGCCCCGGGGGATCAGATCCAGATCAGCCTGGCCGGGCAAGGTATCCCCCGGTTTGATAAGGTGCTCTGGCGTGGAACGGACAGACATAAACCAGAGCCTCCGGCCCCACGTTATCATTCTCTTAGCTGTTTCTATGCTTCACCGGAGTGTATGGAACAGTTCTTTGCCCGGCTGACCTGGCTTAGTTCAAAGCAGGTACTTGATATTGATGGATTAGGCGAGTCAGGCTGGCGAACCCTCTGGCAGGCGCATCATTTTGAACATCTCTTTTCGTGGCTGTTATTAACGCAGGCGCAGCTGCAGGCTGTACCGGGATTTTCCTCTGCGCGCGGGCTGGCGCTCTGGCACCGATTTAATCTGGTGCGCGAGAAGCCTTTTATCCGCTGGCTCATGGCATTGGGTGTGCCAATGTCGCAGTCTTCGCTGAAGGCAATGGGAGACATATCGTGGCAGAAGATGAGCGGGCGCAACGCAAAGGACTGGCAGACCCTGCCGGGAACGGGAGAGGAGAAAGCGCGACAAATCATTAACTGGCTGCACGCGCCTCAAATTGATGTGCTGGCGAAATGGCTCGCTGAACAGCACATCAACGGGTTCTGAAGCTAGTGTGCGCTGTGTTTGTAATGAAAAACGGGTAGTCCAAGCTTAAGACGCAGCGCCAGCATGCGGGCCGTAAAGCCAAACAGT
Source organism: Enterobacter sp. 148H3 (assembly GCF_034107425.1). Taxonomy (NCBI): domain Bacteria; kingdom Pseudomonadati; phylum Pseudomonadota; class Gammaproteobacteria; order Enterobacterales; family Enterobacteriaceae; genus Enterobacter; species Enterobacter sp. 148H3. The sequence goes on from NZ_JAWNEI010000008.1 coordinate 141,783, forward strand.
AGCGTCGAGATGACCACGACATCATGGTTTGAAACGTAATGCTGCAGGGCAATATAGAGCACCGCTGCCGCAAAGGAGATGCCAGCATACAGCTCTTTTTGAAAGACCAGAGGAATACGTTTGCAGAACATATCGCGCAGCACGCCGCCGAATACGCCCGTGACCACGGCAGCAATGGTGGCGATTACCGGGCCTTCACCCATATCGAGTGCGATTTGCGCACCGATGATCGAAAAGACGATCAGCCCCAGCGCATCAAGCACCAGGAACAGGCGGCGAAGATGGGGCATAACGGGCGCCACGATGGTGGTTAACACGGCGGCCGTTGCCACGATAATCACATACTCAGGGTGTTTAACCCAGCTGAGCGGGTAATGGCCAAGCAGAATATCGCGCACGGAACCGCCGCCCAGTGCGGTCGCTGTAGCAATAATGATTACGCCGAAGGTGTCCATACGGCGACGTCCGGCGGCAAGTGCGCCGGTCATGGCTTCTGCGGTGATGCCAATGAGATAAAGGATGTGAAGCAGCATATACCCTCCGGTGTGAACGCGTGGGAGGTTAGCGATTTGTGCGCAAGATCACGATTGAGATTTTCTAAGGCGACCAGGTTTGCCCTATAAATTTTTATCAGGATAGGTTGAATGGGCTTGATGAGCAGCGGTAAAAAACAAAAATAGGCGCTGAGATGGATTAGAAATAGTAATGGGTGGCACCATCGACACCACCCGAAATGCATTACTCGATATTCTGGATCTGCTCGCGCATCTGCTCAATCAGCACTTTCAGCTCAATCGCTGAATTCGTCACTTCTGCATTGATCGACTTAGACGCCAGGGTGTTCGACTCGCGGTTAAACTCCTGCATCATAAAGTCCAGACGGCGGCCCACAGCTTCTTTCTTCTTCAGAATGTTGTAGGTTTCTTTAACGTGCGCTTCCAGACGGTCCAGCTCTTCAGCGACATCGATACGCTGCGCCATCAGCACCAGCTCTTGTTCCAGACGGGTGTTTTCCAGCTGAACTTCCGCTTCTTCCAGTTTGGCGACAAGACGCTCGCGCTGCCATTGCAGCACTTCTGGCATATGGGCGCGGACTTTGGCTACTTCGGTGCTCACGCCTTCAAGGCGCTGCTCAATCATCGCTTTCAGCGCCTGGCCTTCGGTTTCACGGGCAACGATAAAGTCGTCCAGCGTGCCGTCGAGGGCTGCCAGGATTTCAGCGGCAATGGCATCCAGATCCTGTTCACCGGCGGCCATGACGCCAGGCCAGCGCAGAATATCAACCGGGTTGATTTCGCCTTCATCGCTCTGCATTTTGACCCAGTTCGCCGCATTCACGAGCTGTTTCGCCAGTTTTTCGTTGAGGATCAGTTCGCCCTGTGCGCTGGCATCAGGCTCAAAGCGCAGGTTACATTCCACTTTCCCGCGCGTCAGACGCGTACGGATACGTTCACGTACGACAGGCTCAAGGCTGCGGAACTGCTCCGGCATACGGAAATACGTTTCCAGGTAACGCTGGTTTACCGAGCGCATTTCCCATGTGGCGCTACCCCAGCTACCCTTGATTTCACGCCGGGCGTAGGCGGTCATACTGCGGATCATAGACATTCCCGTTTTTAAAGGAGAGATGGGGGGATTATAGCTTTCGGGGGCTTCTCAGGATAGGAATAAGCGTCCTTTATCCGTATAATGCGCAGCCACATTCGTTTCAAGCCGGAGAATCCATCATGCGTCCATCAGGTCGTAGCGCCAATCAGGTGCGTCCCGTCACCCTGACCCGTAACTATACAAAACACGCTGAAGGCTCCGTGCTGGTTGAGTTTGGTGACACGAAGGTTCTGTGCACCGCGTCCATTGAAGAAGGCGTTCCGCGTTTCCTGAAAGGTCAGGGCCAGGGCTGGATCACCGCAGAGTACGGCATGCTGCCGCGTGCGACCCACACCCGTAATGCCCGTGAAGCGGCAAAGGGCAAGCAGGGCGGTCGTACCATGGAAATTCAGCGTCTGATCGCGCGTGCGCTGCGTGCAGCCGTTGATCTGAAAATCCTCGGCGAATTCACCATCACGCTGGACTGCGACGTTATTCAGGCAGACGGCGGTACGCGTACGGCGTCCATTACTGGCGCATGCGTGGCGCTGGCTGATGCCCTTAACAAGCTGGTTGCGGCCGGTAAGCTGAAAACCAACCCAATGAAAGGTATGGTTGCGGCGGTGTCCGTGGGTATCGTTAACGGTGAAGCGCTTTGCGATCTGGAATACGTTGAAGATTCTGCCGCCGAGACCGACATGAACGTGGTGATGACCGAAGACGGTCGCATCATTGAAGTACAGGGCACGGCGGAAGGCGAGCCGTTCACCCACGACGAGCTTCTCTCCCTGCTGGCGTTGGCCCGAGGGGGAATCGAATCCATTGTAACGACGCAGAAAGCGGCGTTAGAAAATTGATTTTAAAGGCGACCAATGAGTCGCCTTTTTTTTGCCTGTAAGACAGAAAAACCAAAGGAGCAAATCCATGAAATCGTATCAGCGCCAGTTTATTGAGTTTGCGCTTAACAAGCAGGTACTTAAGTTTGGCGAGTTTACGCTGAAATCCGGGCGTAAGAGTCCCTATTTCTTCAACGCCGGGCTGTTTAATACCGGGCGCGATCTGGCACTGTTAGGCCGTTTCTATGCCGAAGCGCTGGTGGATTCCGGGATTGATTTTGACCTGCTGTTTGGCCCGGCCTATAAAGGCATTCCGATTGCGACCACCACTGCGGTGGCGCTGGCGGAACACCATGACCGCGACGTGCCGTACTGCTTTAACCGCAAAGAGGCTAAAACCCACGGTGAAGGCGGAAATCTGGTCGGCAGCACACTGCAGGGCCGCGTCATGCTGGTCGATGACGTGATCACCGCGGGTACGGCGATCCGCGAATCGATGGAGATTATCCAGGCCAACGGTGCGACGCTTGCTGGCGTGCTGATTTCTCTGGATCGTCAGGAGCGTGGTCGCGGTGAAATTTCCGCTATTCAGGAAGTTGAGCGCGATTACAGCTGTAAAGTGACGTCGATTATCACCCTAAAAGAGCTGATTGCGTATCTGGAAGAGAAGCCTGAGATGGCGGACCATCTGGCAGCGGTACGTGCGTACCGGGAAGAGTTCGGGGTGTAGTTAAATTGCCCGGTGGCGCGACGCTTACCGGGCTTACGGATTACTGCAGCTGAGCAGCCACTAACGGCCAGCGGGCGTCAAAATCGTCCGTTGGACAGTATTTGAACTCGCTGCGCACAAAGCGGGAGAGCATGCCTTCACAAAACGCCAGAATCTGGCTCGCCAGCAGCGTTTCATCAATGCTGTAACCTTCGCCCTCACGCATTTTCTTTTCGCGCAGTACCTGGCGCAGCTGCGCTTCAATTCGCTCGAAAAGCTGGTTAATGCGGCCCTGCAGTCTGTCCTGTTCAAACATCAGCGCGTGGCCGGTGAGGATACGGGTTAATCCCGGATTGCGTTCACCGAAGCCCAGGATTAACAGCACAATCAGACGCAGACGCGCGGTCGTGTCTTTTTCATCTTTCAGAATCAGGTTGATGCGCGTGATCAGGCTGTCTTCAATGAATTCGATCAGGCTGTCGAACATCCGGGTTTTGCTCGGAAAATGACGGTACAGCGCCGCCTCAGACACGCCCACAGAGGCGGCCAGTTTAGCGGTGGTGATGCGTTGACTGCCATCGCTGGATTCAAGCATCAGAGCCAGAGATTGAAGTATTTCTTCGCGACGATTCCTTTTCGCGGTTTGTTTTTCTGCCATGTTACAAAATACCCCTGAAAATAAGCACTTGCCAGGCTGGCATCCACACAGCGACCGCAAACTGGCGTTTGCGGTTTGTTATTGCATTATGACGCTGTGAGATACGTGTCTTTCGGGCCGTTATTTGCGCCCGGAATGGCCGAAGCCGCCTTCGCCACGGTCGGTGGCGTCAAAGTCTGCCACCAGGTTAAATTCTGCCTGTACCACCGGTACAAAGACCATCTGTGCGATACGCTCGCCTGGTTCAATGGTGAAGCTGTCCTGACCACGGTTCCAGACGGAGACCATCAGTTGACCCTGATAGTCGGAGTCAATCAGACCCACCAGGTTACCCAGCACAACGCCGTGCTTATGGCCCAGACCAGAACGCGGCAGGATCACCGCTGCCAGAGACGGGTCAGCAATGTGAATCGCCAGGCCAGTTGGAACCAGGGTAGTGGCACCCGGAGCCAGTTCTACGGCGTCATCGAGACAGGCGCGCAGGTCAAGACCGGCAGAGCCGGAGGTGGCATAGGTTGGCAGCGGGAATTGCTCGCCAACACGCGGGTCCAGAATCTTAACGTCGATTTTTTTCATCATAACGGGTAACGATCTCGTCCAGTAATTGTTGGCCCAGGAGTTCCTTGCGCTCAAGCGGTAAGACTTTATCTCCATCCTGCCAGAAAAGGTGCAGTGCGTTGCTGTCGCTGTTAAATCCCTGTGTGGCCAGCGATACGTCGTTCGCGCAAATCAAATCGAGGTTTTTGCGGGTACGTTTTTGCAGGGCATATTCTTCCACATTATTCGTTTCTGCGGCAAACCCAACAACGTATGGACGATGGCTTTTTAGTGCGGCGACACCGGCAACGATGTCCGGATTTTTCACCATTTTTATTGTTAATTCATCGCCTTGCTTTTTAATTTTAGCCTCGGCGATCGTCTCGGCACGATAGTCTGCAACGGCTGCACAGCCGATAAAAATCTGCTGGCTTTGAGCATGTGCCTGCACGGCGGCTTCCATCTCCAGCGCGGTGGTAACGTCAATTCGCTTCACAAACGCAGGGGTAGGCAGCGATACCGGGCCGCTCACCAGCGTGACGTTCGCGCCGCGCTTCGCCGCTGCGGCGGCAATGGCAAAACCCATCTTACCGGAGCTGTGATTGGTGATATAGCGCACCGGGTCCAGCGGCTCGCGCGTAGGGCCCGCGGTAATCATGATGTTGAGATGTTGCAGATCGTTGACAGGCGAAAAATGGGCGGCGGCCATATCAACAATCGTCAGCGGATCAAGCATGCGACCCGGGCCAACGTCGCCGCAGGCCTGGCTGCCGCTGTCCGGTCCCCAGATAAGCAGTCCGCGTGAGGCCAGCGTCTCAAGATTGTACTGGGTGGCCGCATTACGGTACATCTGCTGGTTCATAGCAGGAACGACGGCAACAGGCGCAGGCGTGGCCAGACAAATGGTGGAAACCAGGTCGTTTGCCATACCGGCCGCCACCCGAGCGATTAAATCGGCCGTGGCGGGGGCGAGGATAACCAGGTCTGCCCATTTACCCAGTTCAATATGGCCCATCGCGGCTTCGGCGGCCGGATCGAGCAGGCTGTCAGAAACCGGGTATCCTGAAACGGCCTGCAGGCTCAGGGGAGTGATAAAGGCTTTACCGCCTTCGGTTATCGCGACCCGCACGTCAGCCCCTCGCTCGCGCAGGCGACGCACGAGGTCCGGCGCTTTATAAGCAGCAATGCCGCCGCTCACGCCAAGAACGATTTTTTTACCGGCCAGGCTCATCATGATTCTTTCCTGTTGGGTTTCACCAGAGAGCAGGCATTTTATCACAATCCCCAAAGCGGGGTGATTTTGTCCTTCGGCCACTTTGCGAGGCGCCACGCAAGAACGCAATGTGGTCGTCGAGGGACGGATTGGCCTGTGGCAGCATGAGGTTAAAAAAGGGAGAAAGAGCATGGAAGAAGAGGATGAGGAGCTGCTGCCGCGCGAAAAACTGCTGCGCTATGGCGTCACCCTGTTAAAAGACGATGAACTGCTGGCGCTCTTTTTACGTACCGGAACGCCCGGAAAAACGGTATTTACGCTGGCAAAAGAGCTGATAGCACATTTCGGTTCGCTGTACGGTTTATTGACCGCCGATCTGGCGCAGTTTAAGCACGTTGAGGGAATTGGCGTGGCGAAATATGCCCAGCTGAGGGGCATAGCTGAACTTGCCCGCCGTTTTTATAATGTCCGCATGGAGAAGGAAGATCCGATCCTGACGCCAGAAATGACGCGTGAATTCCTGCAAAGTCAGTTAACCGATATTGAACGCGAGATCTTTATGGTGATCTTTGTCGATAACAGAAATCGAGTGCTTAAACATAGCTGTCTCTTTGCGGGCACATTGAGCCACGTTGAGGTGCATCCGCGTGAAATTGTGCGGGAAGCGATAAAAGTGAATGCAGCGGGCGTGATCCTCGCGCATAATCACCCCTCTGGCTGTGCAGAACCGAGCAGAGCTGACAAAGAAATCACCGAGCGCATTATCAAATGCTGTCAATTCATGGACATTCGTGTGCTTGACCATCTGATAATTGGCCGCGGTGAGTACATTTCTTTCGCAGAACATGGCTGGATTTAGGCTATTTCTCGCGATCCATCGGGATCTTTGTCTGTTCGGGACTTGAGCACACCGCCGAGTCAGCGTATACTACGCCACCTTTGAGAATCTCGGGTTTGGCATTTGGGCCTGGCAATCGAGAGTTCACTTAGAACTATGCGATGACCGGGCTGTAAAGCCTGACGAGGCGCCGATACCCCATACGAAGCTCGAGCTAATTTGATTTTTGGAGAATAGACATGTCCCGAGTCTGCCAAGTTACTGGCAAGCGTCCGGTGACCGGTAACAACCGTTCCCACGCACTGAACGCGACTAAACGCCGTTTCCTGCCGAACCTGCACTCTCACCGTTTCTGGGTTGAGAGCGAGAAGCGTTTTGTCACCCTGCGCGTATCTGCTAAAGGTATGCGTGTAATCGATAAGAAAGGCATCGATACAGTTCTGTCTGAACTGCGTGCCCGTGGCGAAAAGTACTAAGTACTTAAAGAGGAAATAAATCATGGCTAAAGGTATTCGCGAGAAAATCAAGCTGGTTTCTTCTGCTGGTACAGGTCACTTCTACACCACCACGAAGAACAAACGTACTAAGCCGGAAAAACTGGAACTGAAAAAATTCGATCCAGTTGTACGCCAGCACGTACTGTACAAAGAAGCTAAAATCAAATAATTTTAGTCTCCTTGTAACGAAAAACCCCGCAACTGCGGGGTTTTTTGCATTCTGTATCTCAACGGAGGAACCATGCCTGAATTACCTGAGGTAGAAACCAGCCGCCGCGGTATTGAGCCCCATCTGGTCGGCGCGACGATTCTTCACGCGGTGATCCGCAATGGACGTCTGCGCTGGCCGGTGTCCGATGAGATCCACGCGTTAAGTGACAAACCCGTCCTGAGCGTACAGCGTCGCGCGAAATACCTGCTGCTGGAGCTGCCCGACGGCTGGATCATTATCCACCTGGGGATGTCCGGAAGCCTGCGCATTCTTACCGAAGAACTGCCTGCGGAAAAGCACGACCATGTCGATCTGGTGATGAGCAACGGCAAAGTGCTCCGTTACACCGACCCACGGCGCTTTGGCGCGTGGCTGTGGACGAAGGAGCTTGAAGGGCATAACGTGCTTGCGCATCTGGGCCCCGAGCCACTCTCAGACGCGTTTAACGCGGAATACCTCAAGGCAAAGTGTGCGAAGAAGAAAAGCCCGATTAAGCCCTGGCTGATGGATAACAAGCTGGTGGTCGGCGTGGGGAATATCTATGCCAGCGAATCGCTATTTGCCGCCGGGATCCATCCCGATCGGCTGGCCTCTTCGCTGTCTGCGGAGGAGTGCGAACTACTGGTCCGGGTGATTAAAGCCGTATTGCTGCGCTCGATTGAACAGGGGGGAACAACGCTGAAGGACTTCCTGCAAAGTGACGGCAAGCCGGGCTATTTTGCCCAGGAGCTGCAGGTCTATGGCCGTAAAGGCGAACCGTGCAGAGTCTGCGGCACGCCAGTGATTGCCACGAAGCACGCCCAGCGCGCCACGTTCTACTGCCGTCAGTGCCAGAAATAGGGCTACTTGAGCTTTTCCATCAACGCCTGGTGGACGTTAACCGGCAGGAAATGGGTAACGTCCCCATGATGGCGCGCCACCTCTTTTACCAGCGTGGACGAGATAAACGACCACTCTTTGGAGGGCATCAGGAACACGCTTTCCAGCTCCGGCATCAGGTGGCGATTCATGTGCGCCAGCTGCATCTCATACTCGAAGTCTGCCACCGCGCGTAAGCCGCGGATCAGAATATTGGCCTGCTGAGCGCGGGCGAAGTTAGCCATCAGGTCGCTAAACCCGACCACCTCAACATTCGGTAGGTGCGAAATGGCATCGGTGGCGAGCTGCACGCGCTCGTTGAGATCAAACATCGGCTTTTTGCTGGGGCTGGCGGCAATGGCCAGGATCACCTTATCGAACATGCTCGCTGCACGGGTGATGATATCAAGATGACCGTTGGTGATCGGATCGAAGGTACCCGGATAAATCGCTTTTGTGCTCATGGCTCACGTTTTCTCTGAGTAGCCGCGGCAGAGCGCCCACAGCTCGGTGTATTTGTTGAAAGTATACTGGGCATTTACTACCGCGAGTAACCAGCCCTGCTTACCGTCCAGCACGCCACCACGCAGCAGCAGCGTTTTCAGAAACGCGCCCAGCGTGTGGGTGAAGATACCCGTCATCGAGGCCTTCTTGCCGCGCTGGTGACGCTCCTGCGCCCATGCGGTGGCATAGTTGAGCTGTTTACGCTGGAAGCTCGCGAAATCACGGCAGGTCAGATGCAGCAAATCGCCCCTCAGGGGGATGACCTGGGCGCTATCGCAGCTCAGGGATTCATGAACCAGATTGTCATTGTACTGATACCGCTCGCGCTCGTAGAGGCGCATGACGCGATCGGGATACCAGCCGCTGTGGCGCATAAAACGACCAAGGAAGTAGTTGCGGCGGGCAATGCTGTATACGGCGCCAGGCTGGGGCGAAGAAAGCACCGCCTGAATGGCCTGCTGAAGCTCCGGCGTGATGCGTTCGTCGGTGTCGAGCATCAATACATAATCACCGGTGGCATACCCCTGCGCGCGCTGGCGCTGGATGCCATAGCCTTGCCAGTCCGTATCGGTAAAGACTTTTGCGCCCGCAGCCCGGGCAACATCTACCGTATCATCCGTACTTCCGGAGTCGAGCACGACAATCTCGTCAGCCCAGGCAACCGACGCCAGGCAGTCCGGAAGCAGGTCGGCGGCGTTTTTGGCGATCATCACGACCGACAGACGCGTTGACATTAGTGGCTCCGCTGAGGCAGATAAGGTTGCAGAAGCTGCAGCAGACGGGTCAGTGCGCCCTGGTTCTGGTGCAGCACTTCGACGGCATGGCGGCCGTACCACAGGCGATAATCTTCGTCAGTCAGAAGGGTCGATACCTCTTTGACCACCGAATCCGCATCGGTCACGGTAATTAAACCATCGGCCTGCTGTAATTTCGCGCAGATGTCTTTGAAGTTAAACGTGTGCGGTCCCATCAGCACCGGAATGGCGTGGGCTGCCGGCTCCAGCGGGTTATGACCGCCGCGCTCGACCAGGCTACCACCGACAAACGCGAGGTCAGCAATGCCGTACAGCAGCATCAGCTCGCCCATCGTATCGCCAATCACCACCTGGGTGCTGCCGGAAGGGATTTCACCGCTGCTGCGCAGCGTGAAGCTGAAGCCGCCTTTCTGGACCATTTCACGGGCATCTTTAAAACGCTCCGGATGGCGAGGCACGAGGATCAGCAGTAAATCAGGGAATTTTTCCAGCAGCTTGCGGTGAGCCTGCAGGATGATCTCTTCTTCGCCATCATGGGTACTGGTTGCAATCCAGACCTGACGACGTGGAGCCCACTGGCGACGCAGCGTGATGGCGCGAGCGGCGAGTTCAGGGGTAACGGAAATATCAAATTTCAGGCTTCCCGTTACCGCAAGCTGGTTGCGTTTCAGGCCCAGAGAGATAAAGCGTGCTGCATCTTCTTCATTCTGCGCGGCAATCAGCGTGATCTTACTGAGCAGGCGGCGCATAAATTTACCCAGTTTGCCGTAACCTTTCGCCGAGCGCTCTGAGAGGCGCGCGTTGGCAATGACCAGCGGGATTTTACGGGCATGCAGGGCGGAAATCATGTTCGGCCACAGTTCGGTTTCCATCACGATCACCAGCTTCGGGCGCACGGTGTTGAGGAAACGATTCATGGCGCAGGGCAGATCGTAAGGCAGATAAACATGCTGCACGTCTTTACCGAAAGCGGATAACGCGCGCTCCGAGCCGGTTGGCGTCATCGTCGTGACGGTGATTGGCAGTGAAGGGTAGCGGTGACGCAGGGCGCGAACCAGCGGGATCGCCGCCAGCGTTTCACCAACAGAAACGGAATGCAGCAAAATACCGTCCGGTACGACCTTATTGCGGCAGAAGCCATAGCGTTCAGCCCAGCGTTTGCGATACGCAGGCGCTTTCCGGCTACGAAGCAACAGTCTCAGCCACACCAGTGGCTGAATGATGTAGAGCAGAGCGGTATACAACAATTCCAAGCGATTATCCGTTTTTTTAGTTTCGGCGGGCAAATTCTAAGCATTTAGGCCAGGTAAAGCTATCTCTTATGCCAGATACCGTTTCAAACGGAAATAACGTCTACCCAGCCGCCAGCGCAGACGCGGACTTTTTGCACTTTTCCAGATGAGTTTCCAGATGCCTGTTTCGAAGAACTCTTTAATAATCATTGATTTCTTCTTCTCATCCTTCATGTTGTCGAAGGTGTGAATAATTCCCAGCCCCTCTTTGGCAATTTGCCAGTGGCAGGCAGGGATCCCTTTTACCTTATCCGGGTAACGTTGATTAATGGCGTCGAGCATCTGCAGGATTTTCATGTAGTGACGCGCGGAACGAATCAGCGTGTCGTCATTGTCCGGCATATGGGATACCGATGCAGAGTGAATGTAGTAGTCGTAATAACGTTCACTGGTGTACTGAACCCGCTCTGCCGCGAGCAGCACTTCGGTGGTCCACGGAATATCCTGATGGCGTAGGCCGGGTTCAAAATGGAAGCTGTGTTTACGGATAAAGTCGTGGCGATAGATGTTCAGCCAGGTGACGTGAAGGAATTTGCGAGAATCCAACGCCATTTTTAACCACGCAGGGCCAGCCATGACCCCTGTCGAAGCCAGTTTGTCTTCAGGAAAAATCGGGCGCGAGGGCTTCTTGTTATTCTCCCAGACGTAGTTCCCGTTACAGGTGGCGACATCCAGATCCTGCGTGACGGCCATATCCAGCAGGCGCTGGTACATGCCTGGTTTAAAGACATCATCAATATCCGGGAAAGAGAGATATTGACCCGTCGCAACGGCCAGACCGGTATTACGCGCGATGGATACCCCCTGGTTTTGCTGTTCTATGACCTGCATCTGCGGCAGTTTTTCTCGCCATTTCTCGACGATTTCCATCGAGCGGTCAGTAGAGCCGTCATTGACAATGATGACTTCCATGCTGTCGATGCGTTGATTGACAAGGCAGGTAAAGAACTGATCCAGGAAAGCTTCACCGTTATAAACGGCAACCACCACGCTTAACAATGGGGCAGAATTTTGCATAAAAAACCTGATTATTTTTGATTGTCGACCAGAGCAACATATTGCTGGCAAATGGCATTGATACCGAACGACGCGATAGTTGCATCGCCAACGACCGGCGGGGCGGTATAAATATCCGCCAGCGTTTTTGCCAGTGACTCGTCATTTAACTCTGCCAGCCCGCGCGCTAAAGCCCCGGTAAGAATTTCGGCAGGGCCTCCTGGGCAATTTGTACTGACCGGTGGCGTCTGGCAGATAATGGCTTCGACCAGCACATTACCAAAACCTTCGCAGTCAGAACTTAACACTAAAAGGCGTGCCCCTTTAATCCAGGGATAGGGATTGGACTCGAACGGGCGGAAAACCGTTTTGTTTTCAATGCCCAAATCGCGGGCAAGCTGCTTGAGTTTTTGAATTTGAGCGTCAGATCCATTGCCCATCATGACCAGCGTTGTGTCAATTTTACTCAGGGCGAACGCACGTAAGAGACGGTCGTGGCGTTTGTGCTCATGGAAGCGGCCAACATGAATGATGTAATCCTTTCCCTGCATCTCGAAGGGCGCATCCGCCAGACGCTGAATTTCAGGAATATCGAAAGGATTATGGATAACCGCTTTGCGTCGAAGATTGAGTGCCAGCGTCTCGGAAAGATCGTTCAACACGGCGCCTGAGACGGCGACGACGTTGCGGTTTTCGTAGGTATGACGAATTTTAAGATGTTTAAACCAGCGCGAAAGCCCGCTGCGATGGCGAAGATAGGAGAACGAGAACATGCCATGCACGCAGAACCAAACTTTGTTACGTTCAAGGGCGCGGCAGTGCGCCACAATCCGGTCTGTTTTGTGCAGATGAGAGAACACCACATCAAATTTGCCGCTGCGTTCAGCCCGCTCAATAGCTTGATCCAGCAATTGGGCGCGGCGTGGAATTTCCGTCAGCTTTCGCCACGGTTTTTTACATGTGTCCTGAACAACCTGATAATCGATGCCCTCCGGGATGGCGTAGTCGCACACTTTCCGCAGAGAGAATAGAGAGACCTGATGCCCCATATCTATTAATCCGCGGGAGAGTGTAAGAACCGTTTTTTCAGCTCCTCCACCGGGTAAACCATCAATAATCATTAGGATGCGCATTTTTAATCCAGTAATTTTTGATAAAGCGTAATAAGCTGACTTGACAGTTTTTCGGGAGTGGCGTCTTTTACACGTTCACGTGCTGCTCGTCCCATATTGTTATTTTTTTCCAGTGAAGGGATAGCGGCTACCGCTTCCTTCAATGTACTGATATCAAGCGCGTCACAATAAAATCCGTTCTGGCCTTGTTGAATAAACTCTGCACCACCGCAACTCTCTGAAGTAATGACGGGCAAGCCGCAGGCCATCGCTTCAAGAATAACGTTAGGAAAGGGATCATACAGCGTTGGTAACAGTAAACCATCGGATAGCTGATAAAAAGGCAGAGTTTCTTTTTGCACCCCCAGGAAACGGATTTGCCCCTCGCAGCCTAACGAACGGGCGAGGTCGCGATAACGATTTTCTGCTTTATCTTGCCCAACCACAATCAGCCAGGCCGATGTTCCAGCAATAGCGCGTATGGCGCTCGCCAAGCCTTTTCGTTCAAACCCTGATCCTACAAAACAGAACACCACCGCATTGACCGGCAAACCAAATTGTTGGCGCAAAATCGCACGTTGCGTCTCCTGGGCCGGAACGAATCGGCTGGAATCAATAGAATTATAAATCACATGGATTTTATTTGCGTCAATATCAAAGTCTTCAACGATTTCGCGTTTGATCATCTCCGCATTACAAATTACGGCTTTTAACTCAGGTGCCTGATACATGTCCCGTTCCGCGCGCATCACGTAGCGGTGATAGCGGTCATACATCAGCATTTGCGCACGCCAGGCAGGTAAAATGCGCGCGCGCTGAAGCAGCCAGCGACGATGCACTCCATCACCCGCGCGATAGATATCACAACCCGGGATGCGCTCATGGCTTTGAACAATATCAAACTGCTGTTGCTGCCACAGCGCGCGCGCGGCTTGTGCAAACCCGCGTTCTCGACTGATGCGGCCCCATTTTTGAGGGTTGCAAATGTGGATATGCCAGTCGTCTTGTTTCTCTCCCTGCCACTCACGCGTGATGACGTTGAGTTCAAGGTTCTGATTGCTCAATGCGGTGAGAGCTCGCGAAACGAAGCGCTCTGCCCCGCCATCAGGGCGATATTTTTGGCGAACAATGGCCAGACGATGGTTTTTCATGACAGATATCTCCTTGCAGCGGAGACGACTGCATCAACAGGAATGGCATCGAGATAGCGTTCTTTCGTTTTAGTATCAATGGCATCCGGATCGGGCAGCGGGCCGTAATCGCCGGCCCAGATCACTTCCCCTTTAACCTGCCACGGTGACCAGAATGTCAGTTTTGATGGACCAAACAATGCCACGCAGGGCGTTTGCAGCGCGGCGGCCATATGCATTGGAACGGAGTCAACGCCAATAAACAGAGAGGCATGATCGATAAGCGATGCCAGTTGACGCAGCGTCAACTGGCCTGCCAGCGAAACCACGCCGGTTTTGGGTGCGGCAGCGAGAATGCGATCGATCATCGCCAGCTCTTTTTTATCCGGCCCCGCGGTGAGCACAATCGTATGACCATCCTGTTGCAGAGCAGTCATGGTTTGCGCCATCTTGTCTTCGCTCCAGCATTTAAAGAACCAGCGGGACGTCGGTTGGATCACGATATAGCTGTCGCCCACACCTTTCTGCGTCAATCTTTGACGGGCATGATCCCAGTCTTCTTCGGTGTAGGCCATGGTTACGGCAGGCTGTGGCGCGATCGGCAATGGTGCCAAAATGGAGAGATTCTGTTCGACCGTATGCAGGGATTTATGGCCGTCGACAGAGACCAGATCGGTATGACAAAAACGCCAGAACGCACTATTGCGTTTGTTAAACGCAAATCCGAGGCGAACGGGGGCACCGGTGAAACGAGTAACGATCGCGCTACGCCATTGATCGGCAAGGTTAATTACCAGATGATAATGCTGATTTCTTAACGCACACAACAACTGACACTCTTTTTGAAGATGCTTCAGCGTGCCCAGCTGTTTCCATTTGCGATCGATTCCATAAATTGTACCGATCGCTGGATGCGCGGCGAGCATATCGCGCGTTTCTTCATACAGCAGGACATCAATCTGCGCCTGCGGCCATTTTTGACGTAACGAATCAATGACGGGAGTGGTCAGCAACATGTCGCCATGATGGCGGAGTTTGATAAGTAAAATGCGCAAATCAGGTGTGTCAGGTAAGTTATTCATCATCATCTTATCGGCGTTGTACTGATGGCAATTCTAATAGACCTGTTAGCGACTTGCACTCTTTCTCCATAATCTCAGTAATTTCCCTGGAAGGGTTTACTCATGCTTTGGAGAGTGCGTAACATAGCGCTAACTTTCCTGTCTTGCGGACTCATTATGAACAAACCAGCGTTTATCATCACAATTGATACTGAGGGCGATAATCTCTGGCAAAATCACCGCGTCATTAAAACGGAAAATGCGCGCTATCTGGCGCGTTTCCAGACGCTTTGCGAGCGTTTCGGCTTTAAGCCCGTGTGGCTGACCAATTATGAGATGGCGATCGAGCCCGTTTTCATCGAATTCGCAAGGGACGCGATCGCCCGCGGTCAGGGGGAGGTGGGAATGCACCTCCACGCATGGAATAGCCCGCCGGAACACGATCTCACGGGAGATGACTGGCGCTGGCAGCCTTATCTGATTGAATTTTCCGATGAGATGATGCGCGAGAAAGTGCTGTTCATGACCCGACTGCTGGAAGAGACCTTCCAGACCAAAATGTTAAGCCACCGTGCCGGACGTTGGGCATTTGACAGTCGCTATGCAAAATTGCTCGTTGAACTGGGTTACCAGGTTGATTGCTCCGTGACGCCACGCGTGAACTGGCGCAATGCGAAAGGCGCCCCGCAGGGCAATGGCGGAACGGATTACCAGCATTTCCCCGACCACGCCTATTTCATGGACTTAGACAATATTTCCCGGGCAGGTAATAGCCCATTACTTGAAGTGCCGATGAGCATTCAGTATAAGCACCCGGCGTGGTTGAACACGATCAAACAGGGTTACGATCGGCTTCGGGGTAAATACCGTTCCCCGTCCGTCAACTGGCTAAGACCGTCCGGTGGGAATGCGGCGCAAATGATTCAGGTCGCACAGCAATGCCTGTCGCAGGGAAATGAGTACGTGGAGTTTATGCTTCATTCGTCGGAATTTATGCCAGGCGGAAGTCCTACGTTTAAAGATGAGGCAGCGATAGAAGGGTTGTATCAGGATTTAGAAACGCTCTTTGGCTGGTTATCCGATAAGACGGTAGGGATGACGCTGGCGGAGTTTTATCAATACAAGAAAAAATAATGCCCGCGAAGCGGGCACTATCATTAACGTTGCCTGGTTTGCGAAAAAGGTGTACTCAGCGCAAACACGGTGACAAAGAAAATTAAGGCCTCTGAACTCAATAGTATGACGTCCGTCATGCCGTAGAGTAATAAAAGAAGCAGGGTCGTCAGCAGCAGACCATTTTTGTTTTTTAGTGCGTAAGCGAACATCGATATATAGGCAAAGAGTAATATCGCTAGCCCGGGGATCCCTTGCAGTGAATATTTTTCAATAAACTCATTGTGCAGATGCACTTTGATAAACTCGAGTGCGGCCGCAAGATGTGGATGCCCATTTTTCACATATTGCTGTGTCCATACTTCGCGGTCTTCAACTGATTGCCCTAAAGGATGGGCAAGTCCGTTTTGAATACCCACACTCCACATAGAGAAACGTGCGCCGAGCGAGGTTGCATCATTACCTTTTTGGTAATTTTCAACTTCAATTTGTGTTTGTTGTATCTTTGGTAAAATTAATGGCTTGTAGCTAACGACAACAATGCCCGCCACAATGCATAAGAAAATCAACGTTGATTTAAGGTGTATTCTTCTGAAGTGGTAGAGCGTGAGTATAATCGCCAGGAGTAAATATAATCCCATTGCGGCACGCGTGCCCGTTAGAAGAATGACAAAGTAAGAGATTAAGATAATGAGTCCTGCGGCTACATACAGTTTTATATTTTTTTGTAGATAAAGGCTGTATACAAACGCCAGTGACAGTACAGAGTAAACATAGGCCGACACGGTTGCACGGTTTATGGCCATCTCGATACGCCCCATACCCTGTGATGCTTGCCATAAGCCATAGCCAGTAGCAAGAATAAACCCAGCACCAGAAGCGTATAAGAAATATTTCTGGAAGGATGCTTGATCAATGTAAGACTTAAACCGGTCAAGATAGAATATAAGGATACTCGCCAGAATCAATTTTTTACTTGCACCGAGATAGTCGCTATAAACGTTCAAACCCTCACTATGATACTCATACACCATATACCAGCTAAGATTAAGCAACCCGATTAATAAAATCGGCAATGCGATAGTAAAAGGGCGCACTGTGATCTTTTTATATTCGCAAGCTAAACCGATGATGCTGGCATAAATTGCAATATAGAAAAACTCGCGCTGCTTCCCTGAACTCAGCAGCGCCAGCGCAAGCGAAATAAGGCTCAAAATCAGCGTAAGCTGATAAAGCCGCAGTTTTACTTTTTCCATAATGCCTCAATGACCCTTTTTTTGTAGCTGAAACGTACATCTCTGGAGAAGAAAAAAGAGAAAGAATAAAGAGCGTTTACCCGCTGCTTAACCAGTTTGAGTTGCTGGTCAGTCAGATGCTGGCGGTGGTTACTGTAAATATCAAACCAGTGACAATTCACAAGGTGTCTAAATGATGGCGGAAATGTTTTTTCCATCTGTAGTGTGCATTCAACCAGCATAGCGATTTTACTGGCGTCGAGTCGACTCGACAAACTGTCGCTACGTTTAATGTAATAATAGTGCCCCTGACGCTGATAAACTATTTTACTCGATTGCATCAGCATGCCGGGAAATACGGCGAAATCTTCATAGCAGATCATCGAAGGAATCGGGTTGCTTGCATACAATTTTCGATGCATGAATTGCCCGATGAGATGTGCCTGAAAATCTTTGTGCTGCAGGAACCGCTTTATTGCTTCATGCTGTGACAACGCAACAGGAGAGAAACCCTGCCAGTCGGCGGTGATTTTCTTAGTGTCGCGAATTTCCAGCAGGCGCGTCAGTAACATATCAGGGCGTTCTTTTTTGAGAAACTCCACGGCGTCCCTGATGCTGCCTGGTTTCAATCGGTCATCGCTATCCAGCATAGTAATATATTCACCTGAGGCCAGCGAGAGGGCACTGTTTCGAACATGACCTACGTTACGGTATTCAACGTATCGCGATTGGACATTTGGAAACGCTGGCAGCCAGGCTTCAATAATATCCTGCGTTGAGTCATTGGAGCTGTCGTTAAAGATAATGATCTCTACATCGTTGCCCGCACCATCAATTGCGTTTTGCAGGCTTTCCAGGGTTGCGTGAAGCGTATCTTTAGCGTTATGCGCGGTAATAATGATGCTTAGAAAAGCCATAGTAATTATTTTCCCTGAGCATCAAAGGAGTATGCGGTTGCGTTAGTTGTTGATAACTCGCAAATAAAATGTTTGAGGTCACGTAGCGATTCTTCAGTTACAGCGAAGAGTTCTTCTCTGCTCTGTGAGAAGTAATACCGTGTTTCAAAAACGTATGAGCAAATGTTGTCATCATTTCCAATTAGCAACACGTTGCCCAGCGGACGCTGTTCATAGTGGCAACAAGGCCCGAACAATAGGATAACTGGCACTCCGACGGCATCGGCGATGTAAACATTCCCCGAGTCAGAGGCAATATAACAATCCATTTTAGAAATGGCCCACGGCAGCTCTTCAAGCGAGATTTTGCCAATCAGATTAATAAAGTTGGGCACTTCACCATAAGCGCGGGTGATATCGTCCATCCAAGATTGTTCATTTGGGGCGCCAAAAACATAAAATTCGCAAGGCAGGTCAGCGAGACGATCGGCAATTTGCTTCCAGATGACCGGCGGAACGGTTTTCGCTTTATTCCCGGCGGCTACGCTGATGCCAATGCGGATCACGCCGGGTTTATCAAGGATTGCCGGATAGGTTGCGGGTTTGAAAAGTGGCTTTGTGGCGTGCTTTGGCGAGTCTTGCCAGGTTAAGGTGCGATCGGCCAGTTTGAGATAATTCGTGACCGAAAGAGTCTTCTTACCATGTTCAACAATACCGTCTGCCGTGGCATAGAAAATACCGTGATACCATCTGCGCGTGTAGGTGCTTAAAAACTCTTTGTTTTTAGCATTACACACGGAGGCGAAAAAGAGATTTACGCTGTTAGGTTGCAGGAGATAGACATTGTCATAGCGATTCATGATCCGGCAGGCAAAGACCAGTTTTCGCCACAGGTTACGCTTATGCTGCTCGATGAAAAAAATTTCATCGATCGTCTCATCATGCTTCGCCAGCGCACCCACGCTACGACTGATGAGTACGTCGCTTTTTTGAAGGTATGCCAGAAGGGGCGTTGCATTAACAAAATCGCCGATTTTAGCTGTCTGAATGACCAGGTTTTTACCTGTCTCTTTGCGGAACAGCTTCCGGATAAGCTTCACCGGAAAAAGTAAAATCAGCAGAAATACGTAACTCATGCGTTAGATATCCCTGTTGGAAAGCCAACGGCTGCCCTGTAAAAATGAAAAAATAGCATCTGCGCTGATATCCTTCGTTTGCTGGGTCGGGCTGACCATCTGATGCTGGTTCTTACCGTAACCCCCGATCAATCCGGGATCGGTCGGACCAAAAATCGTAATATTCGGACGATCCAGCGCCGCGGTTAAATGGCTTAAACCGGTATCAACGGAAACAACAGCATTCGCCTCCGCCAGCTGTGCAGCAACCTGCGCCAGCGTGAGTTTCGGCAATACCTCGACGTGCGAAAATCCTGCAGCCAGACGCTCTGCACGCTGCCGCTCATGTTCAGCGCCCCAGGGCAGTTTAATATGGATGCCGGTAGGTTGCATTAGTTCAATCAGGCTTCGCCAGTGCGTTTCCGGCCAGTGTTTATCGTCGCGAGTTGTGGCATGCAGGAACACAAGATAAGGCTGAGCACAGGGATCTGTATTGCGCAAAAAGTGCTGTGCAATGGCGTAGTCGCCCTGGGTTTCCGGTTTGGCATAGCCCAGGCTTTTTGCAAACAGCTCGCGTGTACGTTCGACGGCATGCTGTTGCTTTGCGATGTAGTGGCGGCGGTTATAGAACAGGCTCGCCAGCGGTTCGCGGGCGGTGTGCCAGTCCATGCCGTGCTTTATGCCGCGTGCCAGACGCGTCACCAGCGCAGCGCTTTTCACCAGCCCCTGGGCGTCGATGATAGCGTCGTAATGTTGTGCCTGCACCGCCTCACGGAAGGCTTTGCGTTCGGCTTTAATTGGCGCGGAGAACCACGCTTTGCGCCAGCGGCGAATCGCCACCGGGATCACGCGGTCAACCGCTTCATGCCAGGTGGGGATCTGTGCGAAACCTTCTTCCACTACCCAGTCAAAACGAATGCCGGGAATGGCCCGCATGGCGTCCGTCAGTGACGGCAGCGTATGCAGAACATCGCCCATCGAAGAGGTTTTAACGATCAGTACCCGCATTCGTTATCCTTCTTCGCTCAGCAGCAGTTCGTTAAGTTCTTCGAGAACGCGCTCTGGGGTAATGTCGATCAGGCTCTGATGATAGCCTTCTGCGGCATCGCCTTTGCGCACTTTGTGGTAGCCGGTGATCAGGCGAATGACGCGCGCTTTATGAGAAAGCGGGGGCGTGAAGTCCGGGCTACTTGGGCCATACAGCGCCACAAGCGGGCGGTTGAGCGCGGCAGCGACGTGCATCAGGCCAGAATCGTTACTTACTACAGCCTTACAGGCGGCAATCAGAATAACCGCCTGTTCAAGCTGCGTTTCTCCCGCCAGGTTGCGGCACCAGGCCTGCTGTTCATTACTCAGCGTCGCGAGAATTTCGTTGCCTGCCTCGTGGTCCTTTGCCGAGCCGAACAGGACAATCTGGTAGCCTTCGTCAATCAGCTGTTTCGCCAGCTCCGCATAATGATAGTGCGGCCAGCGTTTTGCCGGGCCGAACTCGGCGCCAGGGCAAAAGCCAATCATCGGGCGTTCAGACGAAAGACCAAACGCGTTACAGGTCTGGGATTTTTCACCGTCGTTAACCTGAAGCTGTGGCCAGAGCAGCGGCTGCGGCAGGTCTTTCGCACTGCGCATCACGCCTTTGTCATAGGCCAAAGCCACGTAGCGTTCCACCATCAGCGGCCAGGCCTCTTTATCCAGCACCCGTGCATCGTTCAGCAGGCCGTAGCGCATTTCGCCGCGCCAGCCGGTACGGTGCGGTATCCCCGCAAAAAAGGGCACCAGGGCGGATTTAAAGGAGTTTGGCAGGACATACGCCCGATCGTAGCGCTTCTCGCGCAGGCTATGTCCGAGTTTGCGGCGTTCGCCGATTTCCAGCGCCCCGTGGCCAAGCGGCATCGGGATGGCTTCATTCACTTCCGGCATACGCGACAACAGAGGACGGCACCATGCAGGTGCCATCACGTCGATTATCGCCTGGGGATAGCGCGCCTTGAGCGTGCGATAGAGACTTTGCGACATCATCATGTCGCCCACCCATGACGGGCCGATCACCAGAATCTTCATACTTACGCGTCGCGGTTCAGCCAGGCCATATATTCCGTTACGCCTTCGGCAACGGTCTTGAACGGCTTGTCATAACCCGCTGCGCGCAGGTTAGTTAGATCGGCCTGCGTGAACGCCTGATAACGGCCTTTCAGCTTGTCAGGGAACGGAATGTACTCAATGCTGCCTTTTTTGTGATACGCCAGCGTGGCGTCAGCCACTGCCTGGAAGGACTCCGCGCGGCCGGTCCCCAGGTTGAAGATGCCGGATACGCCGTTTTCCCAGAACCACAGGTTCACTGCGGCAACGTCGCCTACGTAGACGAAATCACGCTTAAAGCCGTCACTGCCTTCGAACAGTTTCGGACTTTCACCGTTATTCAGCTGGGTGTTCAGGTGGAACGCTACGCTTGCCATACTGCCTTTGTGGCCTTCGCGCGGTCCGTAGACGTTGAAGTAACGGAAGCCGACGATCTGCGAGTTCGCTTCCGGCAGAACCTGACGCACGTACTCGTCGAACAGAAACTTAGAATAACCGTAGACGTTCAGCGGCTGTTCATACTCGCGGGACTCGATGAAGTCCGAGGTGCGGCCGCCGTAGGTTGCAGCAGAGGAGGCGTACAGGAACGGAATTTCACGCTCCAGGCAGTAGTGCAGGATCTCTTTGGAGTACTGATAGTTGTTGTCCATCATGTACTTTCCGTCCCACTCGGTGGTGGAAGAACATGCACCTTCGTGGAAGATGGCTTCGATCTCGCCGAACTCTTCGCCTGCCATAATCTGGATAAGGAAGTCTTCTTTATCCATGTAGTCAGCGATGTTCAGATCCACCAGGTTGACGAACTTGGTGCCGTCTTTCAGGTTGTCAACCACCAGGATGTCGGTGATGCCTTTGTCATTGAGGGCCTTAACAATATTGCTGCCGATAAAGCCCGCGCCGCCGGTAACGATGATCATAACTGTAACCTTTGAAGTGTGGAGCCCGGGGACAATCCCGGGCGCTAATGTCTCTATCATATCATTAGTATGGCTGCCCTTCAGCCATTCACCGACATAGCGCAGGGGTACGCGTGATTTATGCTGCAAAAACGACAAGAGATGACGTGTCATCTCGTCATGAACTATTGGTTTGGGTAATATGTCCCGAAATTTGCCGAGTCTGGAGAATTGCAATGCGTGGTGATTTTTACAAACAGTTAAACAGCGACCTCGACACCGCACGTGCGGAAGGGTTGTTCAAGGAAGAGCGTATTATCACGTCTGCCCAGCAGGCGGACATCACCGTTGCCGACGGCAGCCATGTGATCAACTTTTGTGCGAACAACTACTTAGGTCTCGCAAATCACCCTGAGCTGATTGCCGCTGCAAAAAACGGCATGGACACCCACGGTTTCGGCATGGCCTCCGTACGCTTTATCTGCGGCACGCAGGACAGCCACAAACAGCTTGAGCAAAAGCTGGCGAGCTTCCTCGGAATGGAAGACGCGATTCTTTACTCCTCCTGCTTTGACGCCAACGGCGGTCTGTTTGAGACCCTGCTCGGTGCAGAAGATGCGATTATCTCGGACGCCCTGAACCACGCTTCCATCATCGACGGCGTACGCCTGTGTAAAGCGAAGCGTTTCCGCTACGCCAACAACGATATGGTTGAGCTGGAAGCGCGCCTGAAAGAGGCTCGTGAAGCGGGTGCTCGCCACGTGCTGATCGCCACCGACGGCGTGTTCTCCATGGACGGCGTGATCGCCAACCTGAAGGGTGTGTGCGACCTGGCGGATAAATACGACGCGCTGGTGATGGTCGATGACTCTCACGCGGTCGGTTTTGTCGGCGAAAACGGCCGCGGTTCCCACGAATACTGTGACGTGATGGGCCGCGTGGACATCATCACCGGCACGCTGGGCAAAGCGCTCGGCGGCGCGTCCGGCGGCTATACCGCCGCGCGTAAAGAGGTGGTTGAGTGGCTGCGTCAGCGCTCCCGTCCGTATCTGTTCTCCAACTCCCTGGCGCCGGCGATTGTTGCCGCCTCCATTAAAGTGCTGGAGATGGTGGAGTCCGGCGCTGAGCTGCGCGACCGCCTGTGGTCCAACGCCCGTCTGTTCCGTGAAAAAATGAGCGCCGCAGGGTTTACCCTGGCCGGTGCCGACCATGCGATCATTCCGGTAATGCTCGGCGATGCGGTCGTCGCGCAGCAATTTGCCCGTGAACTGCAGAAAGAAGGGATTTACGTCACCGGGTTCTTCTTCCCGGTGGTGCCAAAAGGTCAGGCGCGTATCCGCACCCAGATGTCTGCGGCGCATACGCCTGAACAAATTGAACGTGCGGTAGAAGCCTTTACCCGCATTGGTAAACAGCTGGGCGTAATTGCCTGAGGACGTGTGATGAAAGCGTTATCCAAACTGAAAGCGGAAGAAGGGATTTGGATGACCGACGTGCCGGAGCCGGAAGTCGGTCATAACGATCTGCTGATCAAAATTCGTAAAACGGCCATCTGCGGTACTGACGTTCATATCTATAACTGGGACCAGTGGTCGCAGAAAACCATCCCGGTACCGATGGTTGTCGGTCACGAATATGTCGGCGAAGTGGTGGGTATCGGCCAGGAAGTAAAAGGCTTCAAAATTGGCGACCGCGTCTCCGGTGAAGGCCATATTACCTGCGGCCACTGCCGTAACTGCCGCGGCGGACGTACTCACCTGTGCCGTAATACCATCGGCGTGGGCGTGAACCGTCCGGGCTGCTTCGCGGAATATCTGGTGATCCCGGCCTTTAACGCGTTCAAAATCCCGGACAATATTTCTGACGATCTGGCCTCTATATTCGACCCGTTCGGCAATGCGGTGCACACGGCGCTCTCTTTCGACCTGGTTGGTGAAGACGTGCTGGTCTCCGGCGCGGGCCCAATTGGCATTATGGCGGCAGCCGTGGCGAAGCACGTGGGTGCGCGCAACGTTGTGATCACCGATGTGAACGAATACCGTCTGTCGCTGGCGCGCAAAATGGGCGTCACCCGTGCGGTGGATGTCTCGAAAGAGAGCCTGAGCGACGTGATGGAAGAGCTGGGCATGACCGAGGGCTTTGACGTGGGTCTGGAGATGTCCGGCGCGCCACCGGCGTTTCGCACCATGCTCGACACCATGAACCACGGCGGTCGTATTGCGATGCTGGGTATTCCGCCGTCGGATATGTCTATCGACTGGAACAAGGTCATCTTCAAGGGGCTGTTCATTAAGGGCATCTATGGCCGCGAAATGTTCGAGACCTGGTACAAGATGGCGGCGCTGATCCAGTCCGGTCTGGATCTGTCCCCGATTATCACGCACCGTTTCTCCATCGATGAGTTCCAGCAGGGCTTTGACGCGATGCGTTCCGGCCAGTCAGGGAAAGTGATCCTGAGCTGGGATAAGTAATCAAAAAGGGGCCTGAGGCCCCTTTTTTTATTGATTCTTTTTCTCTTCGTCCGTCAGGTAGCGCACCTTGCGGGTGTAGTCCTGACCTTTGAACAGCAGTTTGTTATCCGGTGATTCAAGATATTTTTGCCATTCTGAGAGAGGGAAACCGCCATGCGCGCCAATCACCTCTTTCGGAACTACGGCTTCCTGCCCGCCGATCTTCTTGGAGACCGGCCAGTTCATCCAGTCACCCAGGTTAACCGTTTTTAAATCCAGCATGTCCAGCAGCGCGGCGAGCGGCAGCTGATCGGTCGGCGGCTGCGTGTCGTCCATCAGTTCCCAGGTATCCTGGAACAGCGTCAGCCACAGCGGGCAGATACGGCGCCAGGTTTTTTTAGTTGCCGCAAGAAACGCGCCGTTAACGTGATCGACCAGATAAGGGCGCACCGTCTCCTTGTAATACGCCGGCACTTTCTCCGCAGGCGCACCGTCGAGCTTGGCAATCATTTTACCCTGACGGAAGCTGGAGTAGATGTGCATATCGGCCATGTTGATCTCTGGCATCTTCAGCAGATTGAGATCGGAATCGATCATCAATATCCCTTCACCGCGAGCCTGTAGCGGGGCGTTAAGCTTCACCAGACGGCTGAGGTAGATCTGCTTATAGCGGTAACTTTCCTCACGAACGGGAAGGTTAAGCGTCACTACGCGGGTTTTAGGCGGCAGTATCCCAAAGGCGGATTCGGGTTGATCGCTGACGATGACGATTTCGCTCACCCCGGTGGCATAACGTTCCGCGAAGGTGGCAGAGAGTAATGCTTCTTCGACGAAATCTGCGCCGGTACACGGAATCACAATAGAGTCCACCGCAGCAAGCGCGCCCGTCACGGGAAGAGAGCTGTAAGGAATGTTGTGTCGCCCGGTGATATGACGATAGCGAGCATTAAGAAATTTAAACATAGTTATCTCGTTTGGTCAGCGCGCGCCAAGCACGGCTTCGACACCGCTGACGTAGTTTTCAATGGCGTAGTTATGACAGACTTTCTGGTAAGCAGCTGCCGCCAGTCGAGCCCGCAGTTCCGCGTCTGCCCAGATATTGTCCAGATGTTGTGCAAGTTGTGAAACATCGCTCCAGGGGAAGAGCAGCCCTGTCGAATCATGGTCAATTAATTCCGCCGTGCCGGTTACCTGAGAGCCAATCACGGGGATATTGAGAAGCATCGCTTCCAGCACCACGCGCGGTAGCCCTTCGCTTTTTGAGGCGAGGATAAAGGCGTCAAACGTAGCGAGGTAATCAAACGGGGTGTTCTGAAAACCGGTGAAGATGACGTGATGTTCAATTCCCAGCGCTCGGGCCTGTTCCGCTAAAGCGCGGCGTTCGGCACCTTCGCCGACCAGCACCATTTTCCATTTCGCCTGCGGATGCTTCTCGCTGAACTGTGCCAGCGCCTCCAGCGTGTGGTGGTTGGCTTTGCGAGGGATTAAGGATCCAATACTGCCGAACACAAACGTGTCGTCATCAATATTCAGGCGCTGGCGCATCGCACTTCGGTCAGGCAAAGGCTGGTGGATGTCGATGGCATTATTGACCGTCGTACACAGTTCGGGCCGGACGCCATGCTGAAGTAACACGCGTTCAACGCCGTGCGAGACGGCGATGATTTTTGTTGCATGGGCATTAACCAGCTTTACCAGAGGTGGGGTCAAAACAGGTTCAATGCGGCAGTGTTGGATCACCCGCGCCTGCAGGTTCGCCGCCGCCAGATAGCCTTCTTCATTTGAGCCCGGTTGGTTATTCATATAGAGCGTATCGAAACCGCCCTGCGAGAAAAGAGCTTCGATCTGGCTGACGTTAGGCCTGATGCGCCACATAATATCCACGTGACGCGTTAATGCCTTGCGGGCGCTGCGTGAGAAAAACAGCAGGCTACGCCCAGCTTCCTTCAACAATTTGGCCCAGACCGGCTGCGGACGTTGAGGGATCACGATGAGCGGGATCCCGATGCCGTTGAGCACCTGGCCAATCGTCTCACCTTCGGCACGACTATAATCACTGTAAAAACAACAGGTAATATCGAATTTATCGCGATTGATTCGCTTCAGGAGCTCAAGCATACTGTTGGTGCCTCCCCCCCATTCTTTACCCGTATCCAGGAGGAGAATTTTACTTTTGTGCGGCATGTCTGAATCCGTGTGCTACCCTTCATCTGACAGCATTATAAAGAATCTGTTGAAATAAAATAGATTTTTCTATTTTATTGCGATTCAGGATTAGAGAAAATTTCAAGCGCGTTTATTTTAAAAGTGTGATTCAGGACTTTAACCATCTCTACTCATTTATATAGTATTAATAATATTAATTTAGGCTGCTATTGAGAGTGGGAAAATGTTTAAAATAACGGTCTGCTTATTAACGTTTAATTCTGAGAGATTGTTGCATGATGTTATTCCGCCTCTTTTAAAAATAGCGGATGAAGTCGTCGTGGTTGATTCAGGGAGTACGGACAAAACACGATATATTTGTGAAAGCTTTGGACTGCTCCCGGTCTATAAAAAATTTGGCTGGCATGGCGAGCAGATGAACCATGCCATATCCTTAGCCAGCAATGACTGGGTCCTGTGCATCGATAGCGACGAAATTCTTGACCAGGAAACGGTTAATGCCATTTTAAGGTTAAAAGCAGGTGATGAGCCTGAGCCCGGAACGGCATGGCGAATATGCCGCCACTGGTTTGTTCTGGGTGAAGAAGTCCGGACGATTTATCCTGTTTCATCCCCTGATTATCCTGTGCGTCTTTTTAACCGTAAACAGTCCCGGTTTAATAACCGACCGGTAGACGATCAGGTCGAAGGTTTTCTCCGTTGTGAACGTATTCAGGGTTATGTAAAACATGATACGTTTCCCACGTTGCACGAGCTTTTTAATAAATTAAATTGTTATACAACCCGCCTGGTTCAACATCAAAAAATACGGCCCTCTGTTGGGCGCGGCGTAATCAGCGCCATCGGTGCTTTTTTCAAATGGTATCTTTTTAGCGGCGCCTGGCGTCAGGGCAAAGTGGGGGTGGCAACGGGACTGTATGCCACAGCCTATAGTTTTTTGAAGTATTTCAAATCCTGGTATCAGCATCAGGAAAAAAAAGAGTCCGTTGCTAACGAGCAGACGGACTCACAGATTGCGAAATAGGCGTCAGGCTTTCTTGCCCCATCCCTGCCACTGCTGCTGGACGTATTTCACCAGCGTACTGTTACTGATGCTGTCTCCGATGACGGAGAAGAAGCGGGTCGCATAGACCGGTTCAAGCGGCTGCTTCGGTACACAGCGCTTCACGCCGCGGAACGGATTACGCGGCGCTGTCGGGACGGGCTGCGCAGAATTCGGTGTAGAGGTATCCACCTGCGGCTCGTTCAGTAGATCGCTCGGACGTACCAGCGTGATATCGGAAGGTAAGGTCGGCAGCATCTGCTGCAGGACGCGAACGGTAGACGGGTGCGGGTGACCGATGGCGATGGCTGATCCATTGCGGCGGGCCAGCTGTACCGCGCGATTGAACTGCATGCGAATATCGGCTTCGTTCTGGGTATCATCCAGGAACACCTTGCGCTTAATCACCTTTACGCCCGTTCCCTGAGCGGCACGCATCGCCTGGCTGTTGCCGATGGTCATGCTGTCGAGGAAGTAGAGGTTGTAACGCTCCAGCGCCTGCATCACTTTGAGCATACCGTACAGGCTTGACGTCATCGCGCTGCCCATATGGTTGTTCAGCCCTACGGCATACGGCACTTTGTTGTAGGCGTCACGGATGATGCGCTCGATTTCCTCGCTGCTCATGTCCGGGCGCAGGGTATCTTTTTCCAGCGGCTGCTTGCTGAGAGGTGCCATTGGCAGGTGGATCAGCACCTGATGGTCGCTGCTGTGTGCTTTGGTCGCCATCTCACGCGCGTGGGGAGCATTCGGAAGGACGGCGACAGAGATGGCCGACGGCATCGCCAGCACCTGATTTTCATAGTGCGGACGATAACCGAAGTCATCAATCACGATAGCGAGTTTACCTGCGTATACCGGTGCAGCCAGCGCCAGCGCGCTGACGACGGAGAAAACCATTCGACGAAATTGAAGCAAAACTTATCTTCCCAACCACGGCTGTGGATTGACCGCCTGACCCTGGCGACGAATTTCGAAATAGAGTGACGGGCGGCCCTGACCGCCACTGCTGCCCACAAGGGCGATGGGTTGGCCGGCGCGCACCTGCGTGCCGACGCTGACCAGCGCGCTCTGGTTGTAGCCGTAAAGGCTCATATCACCTTTACCGTGTTCGACCACCACCACCAGTCCGTAACCCTGCAGCCAGTCGGCCAGAATCACGCGGCCATCGGCGATGGCTTTCACTTCGCTACCTTCAGACGCACCGATAACGATCCCTTTCCAACGTAGCTCACCCTGCAGCTGTTCGCCATAGCGATGCAGAATTGAACCACGAACGGGCCAGAAAGCCTGGCCGCGAGGAGAACCCAAACCGCCGGTACGCGACATCAGGGAACGTTCGCTCTCGCTTGGCTTGTAGGTGGTGCCTTTGCGGGACGCTTCCTGCTGCTTGTCGCGAACGGCCTGCGCCTCGCGCGCTTCTTTTTCGGCACGCGCTTTCGCCGCGGCTTCCGCACGGGCGATGCTGTTACGCAGTTTTGATTCGTTGGCGCGCATTTCGCTGAGCTGGCTCTGTCCTTCCTGAATAGAGGATTCAAGGCCGGAAAGGGTTTTCTTACGCTCGTTGCGCGCCTGCTCGAGCTTCGCCTGCTGGGCCTGCTGATCGTAGAGCAGCGTCTGCTGCTGGCTCTGCTTCTCTTCCAGCTCGGCTTTTTGCGTGGTGACCTCTTCGCGCGTCTGCTTCAGTTGCGCGATAGTCTCCTGACGCGCCTGGTTGAGATAGCCAAAGTAGGCCTGCAGGCGCTGGCCGCGCTGGCTCTCTTCGCCGCTGAGGATCAGCTGGAGTCCGGTATGTTCACCCTGGCGGAATGCGGCATCAAGCTGTGCGGCAAGATTGCGCTCCTGCGCATCGCGCTGGCGTTCCAGTTTGGCAATCGACGCGTTCATCTCGTCTATCTGCTTGTTCAACAGGGCGAGGGTGTTTTGCGTTTCACGGAGTTTACGCGCGGCGGCGGAGATCGCCTCTTCCTGTTGCTTTAGCTGGGCAAGAAGTGCGGATCGCTGCTGTTGCTGTTGGCGTACCGCACGCTCTTTGGCGGCGATATCGGCCTGAATGGATTTCAGCTGGTCGCGGTCATCCGCGTGGGCGGATGCGGCGCACAGCAATACGCCAGCGCTGAGTGCGCTGGCGTAAAACAGAGGTCTGACTGATAACCTAAGCGGCTTCACGACCCATGTGATTGAAAAAATCGCCTTTCCCCTCATGGGGAGCGATTATTCCACGATGAACAGCGGCTTACCAGTCATCTCTTCAGGGATCGGCATCCCCATCAGCGACAGCATGGTTGGCGCGATGTCAGAAAGCTTGCCACCTTCCACTGCTTTCAGTGATTTATCACCCACATAAATCAGCGGAACGGGCAGGTTGGTGTGGGCGGTATGCGCCTGGCCAGTCGCCGGGTCGCGCATCTGTTCAGCGTTACCGTGATCTGCGGTGATCAGCAGCTGGCCGCCAACGGATTCAACAGCTTTCGCAACCTGATCAACGCAGTGATCCAGTGCTTCAACCGCTTTCACTGCCGCTTCCATCACCCCGGTATGACCCACCATGTCGCCGTTCGGGTAGTTACAAATGATGGTGTCGTATTTACCGCTCTCGATGGCTGCAACCAGTTTTTCCGTCAATTCTGCAGAGCTCATTTCTGGCTGCAGATCGTAGGTGGCGACTTTCGGTGAGTTGACCAGAATGCGGTCTTCGCCTTTGAACGGTTCTTCAACGCCGCCGTTAAAGAAGAAGGTCACGTGTGCGTATTTTTCAGTTTCGGAAATACGCAGCTGCGTTTTATCGTTCTTCGCCATCCACTCACCGAAGGTATTGGCCAGCGAGGCTGGTGGATACGCGCATGGGGCTTTGATGTCTGCCGCGTATTCGGTCAGCTGGATGAAGTCGATGTTTACCACTTTCTTGCGGGCAAAACCGTCGAAGTCGCTGTTGACGAAAGCACGGGTGATTTCGCGCGCGCGGTCAGCACGGAAGTTCATGAAGATCAGCGCGTCGCCATCTTCCATGGCGGCGTCGGCCTGACCTTCAGCGCGAATGACGGACGCTTTGACGAATTCGTCGTTTTCATCACGAGCATAAGCTGCTTCCAGCGCTTCAACGGCGGTCGCGAACTGGAATTCCCCTTTTGCCAGGGTCAACAGGTCATAGGCCTGTTCAACGCGATCCCAGCGGTTGTCGCGGTCCATGGCGTAGTAACGGCCAATAATGGATGCTACGCGGCCTTTACCCAGCGCGGCGAATTTGTCTTCGAAGGCTTGCAGAGAGCCTTTTGCGCTGCGTGGTGGCGTATCGCGACCGTCCAGGAAGGCGTGCAGATAGATTTTTTCTGCACCGCGTTCAGCGGCCAGTTCAACCATCGCCATGATGTGATCTTCGTGGCTGTGCACGCCGCCAGCAGAGAGCAGGCCCATAATGTGTACAGCCTTGCCAGCGGCAACGGCTTTATCGACCGCGCCAGACAGCGTTGGGTTGGAGAAGAAGGTGCGTTCTTTGATTTCAACGTCCAGACGCGTCAGGTCCTGATACACAATACGCCCGGCGCCCAGGTTTACGTGACCGACTTCGGAGTTGCCCATCTGGCGGTCCGGCAGGCCCACTTCCAGGCCAGACGCGTCAATCAGCGTATGTGGACGTTTTGCCCACAGGGCATCCATGACCGGGGTTTTGGCGTTGAAAATAGCGTTATCCTGGCTATCTTCACGGTAGCCATAACCATCCAGAATCACCAGTACCATAGGTTTTTTAGAAACCGACATTGCGACAACCTCATGCTCAAGAGTCAAAATTTGCGTAATTTTACTACAGCTGAATCGATCAAATAGCCGCAGAAGATCAAAGAAAGCGCAGTGGCAAGGTGCCCTCCAGACCATTTTGAGGCATTTTTTTAGGTGGCATGCCGCAGAAAATGGATTAGGTTATGGTCGCTGGCTGTATTTGCCAGAACGCACAGGTATACTCCTGTCCTGGTTTTTTTATCAATTAGTCGGGAGTAGTTACCCTCCATGCAAGAAATTATGCAATTCGTTAGCCGCCATCCGGTTCTGAGCATCGCGTGGATTGGCCTGCTGGCTGCTGTGCTGTTCACCACATTTAAGAGCCTGACGTCTAAGATTAAGGTTATCACCCGTGGTGAAGCGACGCGTCTGATTAACAAAGAAGATGCCGTCGTTGTCGATCTGCGTCAGCGTGACGATTTCCGTAAAGGTCACATTGCGGGCGCAATCAACCTGTTGCCAGCTGAAATCAAAGCGAACAACGTCGGTGAGCTTGAAAAACACAAAGCCCAGCCGATTATCGTTGTCGATGCGACCGGCATGCAGGCACAAGAATCTGCCAGCGCGCTTCATAAAGCAGGCTTCGAAAACGTAACTGTGCTGAAAGAAGGTATTTCCGGCTGGAGCGGGGAAAATCTTCCTTTGGTGCGCGGTAAATAAGGAGTTCAGTCATGGCCAATATTGAGATCTATACCAAAGCGACGTGTCCGTTCTGCCATCGTGCGAAAGCGCTGCTGAACAGCAAGGGCGTCACGTTCCAGGAACTGCCGATCGACGGTGACGCGATTAAACGCGAAGAGATGATCAAACGTAGTGGTCGCACGACGGTTCCGCAGATTTTTATTGATGCGCAGCACATTGGCGGCTGTGATGACTTGTATGCGCTCGACGCCCGTGGTGGACTCGATCCGCTGCTGAGCTAAGAGACTTTAGGACAATTAAAAAGGGTATTTCCATGTCAGAACAAAACAACACCGAAATGACTTTCCAGATCCAGCGTATCTACACCAAGGACGTCTCTTTCGAAGCGCCAAATGCGCCACACGTTTTCCAGAAAGATTGGCAGCCAGAGGTTAAACTTGATCTGGATACCGCATCTACCCAACTGGCAGATGACGTGTATGAAGTCGTGCTGCGTGTGACCGTTACCGCATCCCTGGGCGAAGAAACTGCATTCCTGTGTGAAGTACAGCAGGGCGGCATCTTCTCTATCGGCGGTATCGAAGGCAACCAGATGGCACATTGCCTGGGTGCGTACTGCCCGAACATTCTGTTCCCGTATGCGCGTGAATGCATCACCAGCCTGGTTTCTCGCGGTACATTCCCGCAACTGAACCTTGCGCCAGTTAACTTTGATGCGCTGTTCATGAACTATCTGCAGCAGCAGGCTGGCGAAGGTGCTGAACAACATCAGGATGCCTGATGAGCACTGTTAATGCGTCAATGACTGTGATCGGTGCCGGCTCATACGGCACCGCTCTTGCCATCACGCTGGCAAGAAATGGTCACGATGTGGTCCTCTGGGGCCACGACCCAAAACATATCGCAACGCTGCAGCGCGACCGCTGTAACGTGGCGTTTCTCCCGGACGTTCCGTTCCCTGACTCCCTGCACCTTGAAAGCGACCTTGCGACCGCGCTGGCGGCCAGCCGCAACATTCTGATTGTGGTTCCGAGCCATGTCTTTGGCGACGTGCTGCGTCAGATTAAGCCGCTGATGCGCCCGGATGCGCGCATTGTCTGGGCGACAAAAGGACTGGAAGCCGAAACCGGGCGCCTGCTGCAGGACGTTGCCCGTGAAGCGCTGGGTGATGAGATCCCGCTGGCGGTCATCTCCGGCCCGACCTTTGCCAAAGAGCTGGCCGCTGGCCTGCCGACGGCGATTTCGCTGGCCTCAACCGATCGGGCCTTCTCCGACGATCTTCAACAGCTGCTGCACTGCGGCAAGAGCTTCCGCGTCTACAGCAACCCCGATTTTATCGGTGTGCAGTTGGGCGGAGCGGTGAAGAACGTGATTGCGATTGGTGCCGGGATGTCCGACGGCATTGGTTTTGGTGCCAACGCGCGTACGGCGCTGATCACCCGGGGTCTGACCGAGATGTCCCGTTTGGGCGAAGCGCTGGGTGCCGATCCGGCCACGTTTATGGGAATGGCTGGCCTGGGCGACCTGGTGCTGACCTGTACCGACAACCAGTCTCGTAACCGCCGTTTTGGCATGATGCTCGGACAGGGCAGCGATGTGAAAGACGCGCAGGAGAAGATTGGTCAGGTGGTGGAAGGCTACCGCAATACCAAAGAAGTCCGCGAGTTGGCGCACCGTTTTGGTGTCGAAATGCCAATAACCGAGGAAATTTATCAGGTATTGTATTGCGGAAAAAATGCGCGCGAGGCAGCATTGACCTTATTAGGTCGTGCGCGCAAGGACGAGCGCAGCAGTAACTAGTCGGAACCGTTGTCACCTGAATGACCCAGCCAGTGCAGAACTGGCTGGTCATTAACTATCGTCTGGAGTAAGCAATGCCGTGTGAAGAACTGGATATCGTCTGGAACAACATTAAAGCCGAAGCCCGGGCGCTGGCCGACTGTGAGCCTATGCTGGCCAGTTTCTACCACGCAACGCTACTCAAGCACGAAAACCTCGGCAGCGCGCTGAGCTATATGCTCGCCAACAAGCTGGCTTCCTCGATCATGCCCGCGATTGCCATTCGTGAGGTGGTGGAAGAGGCGTACGCAGCAGACCCGGAAATGATTGCGTCTGCCGCCTGTGATATCCAGGCCGTGCGCACCCGTGACCCGGCGGTCGATAAATATTCTACGCCGCTGCTTTACCTGAAAGGCTTCCACGCCCTGCAGGCTTATCGAATCGGCCACTGGCTGTGGAATGAAGGCCGCCGCGCGCTGGCGATCTTCCTGCAAAACCAGGTTTCCGTGACGTTTCAGGTTGATATTCACCCGGCGGCTAAGATTGGCCGCGGGATCATGCTCGACCACGCCACCGGGATCGTTGTCGGGGAAACGGCAGTGATTGAAGACGACGTCTCGATCCTGCAGTCGGTTACCCTGGGCGGTACCGGCAAAACCAGCGGCGATCGCCATCCGAAAATTCGTGAAGGGGTGATGATAGGCGCGGGTGCCAAAATCCTCGGCAATATCGAAGTCGGACGCGGCGCGAAGATCGGCGCAGGCTCCGTGGTGCTCCAGCCGGTTCCGCCGCACACCACCGCCGCTGGCGTACCGGCGCGCATCGTCGGTAAGCCAGACAGCGATAAGCCGTCCATGGACATGGATCAGCACTTCAACGGCATTCACCATACCTTCGAGTATGGCGACGGCATTTAACTTCTGAGAATGGCGCCCGGATATCCCAGCTGGCGCCATGCTTCATACACCACCACCGACACCGCGTTCGACAGGTTCATGCTGCGGCTGTCCGGCATCATCGGAATACGGATTTTCTGCTCAGCGGGCAGGGCATCCAGAATCGTGGCCGGCAGGCCGCGGGTTTCCGGGCCAAACATCAGATAGTCACCTGCCTGATAGCTCACGGCGCTGTGCGCCGGCGTGCCTTTGGTGGTCAGGGCGAACATGCGCTGCGGCTGCTCGGCTTCCAGAAACGCGGCGTAATCGTGGTGGCGAATAACGGCGGTAAATTCATGGTAATCCAGCCCTGCGCGACGCAGGCGTTTGTCGTCCCAAGTAAAGCCCATCGGCTCAATAATGTGCAGACGAAAACCGGTGTTGGCACACAGGCGGATAATATTGCCGGTATTCGGCGGAATTTCTGGTTCGAATAAAACGATGTTAAGCATGCTGCCCCCTTAATTGCGGGGGCAGGATAGCAGAAAAGAGAGCAACTACGCGACGCCGGGCTCCTGCGAGCGGCTATACAGCATTTTGTAGACGGTTGCCGCGGCGGCCACCAGAGCGGGTACGCTGAGGATCATTAAAATACTGTCCGCCTGCCACTGCATCGAAAGAAGCTGGGCGCTGGTCATGGTTCCCGCCACGCCGCCAAAGCGGCCGATCCCCTGCATCCAGGCGATGCCCGTCGCGCGGCACTCGGTAGGGTAAAAGGTGGCGGCCAGGGTTTGCATGCCCGACTGCGCGCCGTTCATTGCGATCCCCATCAGGAAGATTAGCCCGCCAAACAGGGCGATATGATTATGCTCCATGCCGAGTAGCAGGATCAGCCCCATCGTCAGGATAAACCCGCCCGCGACCACCTTGTGCGCTTCCCAACGGTCCATCATCCAGCCCGCTAGCAGGATCCCGGCCGTGCCGCCGAAGGTGAACAGCGAGGTGAGCCAGGCTGACTCCGCCAGCGCATAACCCATCCCCTGCATTAGCGTCGGCATCCAGCTCAGCAGGACGTAGTAAATCACCAGCCCCATAAAATAGGTCACCCACAGCATCAGGGTGCCGGGCAGCCAGGGCATCGAAAACAGCTGCGACACGCTTCCTTTTTTAGACGCGACTTTCTCCTCCGCCAGGAAAAAGCCCGTGACGCTATCCAGCGTGCTGCGGGCGAACCGGTTGGCGATGCGGCGGACCTGCATGACATCTCTTCCGCGCTGCACCAGAAACTTCACCGACTCCGGCAACAGCAGCGCCAGCAGCAGCGTTAAAACCAGCGGCGCAATCGCGCCGGTCAGCAGTACGCTTCGCCAGCCGTGATGGGGGATAAGCCAGGACGAGATCGCGCCGCCGCCCGCCGCACCCAGAGGGAAACCGCAGTACATGGTGTTAATCGCCATGGCGCGACAGCGCTGGGGGGCAAACTCGGAGATAAGCGTAATGGCGTTGGGCATCGCAGCTCCGAGCCCGAGCCCCGTCAGGAAGCGCCACAGCGTCAGGGTATTCAGGCTTTGCGCCCAGGCCGTCCCCAGGCTCGCAAGGCCGAAGAACAGGCACGAAAAGACCAGCACGCGCTTGCGCCCCATCCGGTCCGATACCGGACCGGCAATCAGCGCGCCCAGCGACAGCCCCAGCAGCGCGGCGC
Source organism: Enterobacter sp. 148H3 (assembly GCF_034107425.1). Lineage (NCBI taxonomy): Bacteria > Pseudomonadati > Pseudomonadota > Gammaproteobacteria > Enterobacterales > Enterobacteriaceae > Enterobacter > Enterobacter sp. 148H3. The sequence continues at coordinate 178,341 of NZ_JAWNEI010000008.1, forward strand.
TCAGCACCGGCCCCAGATCCTGTTTATGGATCCCCCATTCTGCCGACAGCGTAGGGGCGATGTAGCCCATCGCCGCCGTATCAAAGCCATCGATCGCCAGAACCAGAAAGCCCAGCACAATGAGCAGCCAGTGAAACCCTGAAAAGCGGCTGTCGTCGATCACCTGCTGAATATCCACCTTACCTGAATAGGTCATACGCTCCCCTCTGATGTGATGTTGTTTTTGTGTTCTTGTCTTTGCTTGTCTATACAATTGCGGGCGACAGGTAGATGTCAAATTTTCTTATCCAATATGTTATCTGGATGTTATTTTTGGCATAAAAAAGCGCCCGAGGGGGAGATCGGACGCGTGAGAAGAGGTGTTAACGAGGGATAATTCAGGCCGCGTTTCCCTGAGCAAGGGGAGCCAGCGCTGCCGGTAATTTGCTTAACTCCTGAACCAGAGAATCCCTGCTGATTTCGCTAATCGTTTTTGCACCGGTCAGCGTCATCGCTACCTTCATCTCTTTTTCGATCAGGTTAAGCAGATTCGCCACGCCCGCCTGGCCCGCGGTCGCCAGGGCGTACAGATACGCGCGCCCCAGCAGCACGCTGTCGGCACCCAGTGCAATCATGCGCACCACGTCCAGCCCGTTGCGGATCCCGCTGTCGGCCAGGATGGCAATATCGCCTTTCACCGCATCGGCAATGGCCGGCAGGGCGCGGGCGGAGGAGAGCACCCCGTCGAGCTGGCGGCCGCCGTGGTTAGAAACCACAATCCCGTCTGCGCCAAAGCGGACCGCATCGCGGGCATCTTCCGGGTCGAGGATCCCCTTGATCACCATCGGGCCATCCCAGAATTCGCGGATCCACTCCAGGTCTTTCCAGGAGATGGACGGATCGAAGTTGTTCGCCAGCCAGCCGATGTAATCCTCCAGCCCGGTGGGTTTACCCAGATACGCCGAGATATTCCCCAGATCGTGTGGACGACCGTTCAGGCCAACGTCCCACGCCCACTGCGGATGCGTTACCGCCTGCCAGTAGCGGCGGAGCGCCGCATTTGGGCCGCTCATGCCGGAGTGGGCATCACGATAGCGCGCGCCGGGGGTCGGCATATCGACGGTAAAGACCAGCGTGGAGCAGCCCGCCGCTTTGGCACGCTCGAGCGCGTTACGCATAAAGCCGCGATCGCGCAGGACGTACAGCTGGAACCACATCGGGCGTTTGATGGTTGGGGCGACCTCTTCAATCGGACAAACCGAGACGGTAGAGAGGGTAAACGGAATGCCTTTGGCATCCGCTGCAGCGGCGGCCTGCACTTCGCCACGGCGGGCATACATACCGCACAGGCCAACGGGCGCGAGCGCGACGGGCATGGAAAGCGTTTCGTTGAACAGTTTCGTCTCAAGGCTCAGGTCAGACATATTCTTCAGCACGCGCTGGCGCAGCGCCACCTCCGACAGGTCTTCCACATTGCGGCGCAGGGTGTATTCGGCATACGCCCCGCCGTCAATGTAGTGGAACAGGAACGGGGGCAAAATGCGCTGCGCCGCGGCGCGATAGTCACTGGCTGCTGAAATAATCATGCTTTGTTCTCCCTGGAAATATCACTGTCGCCTGGCAGACGGGTAATACGCGCCTGTCGGGCCTGGTCTTCATCGAATCGTTTGATGGTGGTATGCACGAAGCCCAGATGCGCCATCATCGCTTTGCGCGCGGCCTCGGCATCACCGGCAAGAATGGCGTTGAGCACCGCCTCGTGCTGTTCGGTCAGTTGGGCAAACACCGGCGGAACCAGATACATGCGCTGGCGGCTCTGCTTCACGGAGGATTGCAGCAGGTCGAAAAACCCGCGCATGGTCTGGAGCAGCACCACGTTGTGCGACGCCTCGGCAATCGCAAGGTGAAAACGGACGTCCGCCTGGGAGGCGATATCCGGGTCGCTGCTTTGCGTGGCCTCAAAGCAGGCGATGAGTTTCTCTTTGTCGGCGTCGGTTGCCCGCATGGCCGCGTGCCAGGCGGTACTGGTTTCGATGGCGTGGCGCGCTTCAAGGATGTCGAAGCTGTAGTCCGGGTCGTTCTCCATCAGCGTTTTCAGCGGCTGAACGATGTTTTGCTCGGACCAGTCGTCATGCTGCCAGCGCACAAAGGTGCCGCCGCCGCGACGGCTTACCAGTACCCCTTCGCTGACCAGCGTCGCCAGCGCCTCGCGCAGTGAATTGCGCGACACGCCAAGCTGGGCGGCGAGCTGGCGTTCGGCGGGCAACTTCATGCCCGCTTCCAGCTGTTGTTCTTCAATCAGCGCCCGCACGCGAGAGGCAATCTCGTCGGACAGGCGTCTGGGCATCACTATCATGGGATCATCCAGGTTAAGACATAGGCCTGCAGGGTGGTGATCACCCCGACCATGCAGGTGAATATCAGGCTGTGTTTCACGGTAAAGCGGAACAGATCCGACTCTTTACCGACCAGTCCCACCGCCGCACAGGCAATGGCAATGGACTGCGGGGAGATCATTTTCCCGGTCACGCCGCCCGTCGTGTTCGCGGCCACCAGCAGGACGTCCGATACGCCAATCTGCTGGGCTGCCGTTGCCTGCAGCGCGGCAAACAGGGCGTTAGACGAGGTATCGGACCCGGTCAGGAACACCCCCAGCCAGCCGAGGAACGGCGAGAAGAAGGTGAAGGCGTGGCTGGTATGGGCCAGCGCGAGCGCCAGCGTCGATGACAGTCCGGAGTAGTTCGAGATAAACGCGAACGCCAGCACCATGCCGATGGAGTAAATCGGCAGCATCAGCTCTTTAACGGTCGCCGCAAAGGTCTGTACCGCAGCCGCAGGCTTCATGCGCAGCCACACCACGGAAAGAATAGCGGCAAACAGGATGGCGGTCCCGGTGGCGGAGAACCAGTCGAATTTATAGACCGCGGCATACGGCGTGGCGGCGTGCACTACCGGCGGCATACGGGCGACCATCTTGTCGAGAAACGGCACGGAGATATTAATCACCATGTCGTACAGCGCGCCGCCAGGGGCGAACAGGGCTTTAAACGGCGGGATGCTCCACAGCGTGACCGTGGCGGTCAGGAACAGGAACGGCGACCAGGCGCGGATCACCTGTCCTGCGGTGTAGCCGGTGCGGGCCAGGGTTTGATCGACCTGCGAGGCGCCCATGTCGGCGAAGCGGAAAATACGGACCGGCTGCCAGCGTTTCAGGAACAGCGTCAGGCAGACCAGAGAAACCAGCGAAGAGATGATGTCCGGCAGCTCCGGGCCAAGGAAGTTCGAGCTGAGGTACTGGGCGATAGCGAACGAACCGCCCGCCACCATCACCGCAGGCCAGGTCTCCTTCACGCCGCGCCAGCCGTCCATAATCGCCATGATCCAGAACAGGACGATAATGGTCAGGAAGGGCAGCTGGCGGCCAACCATCTGGCCGATCTCGAAGCTGTCCAGCCCGGTGACCTGCCCGGCTACCAGAATCGGAATACCCATCGCGCCAAACGCAACCGGAGCGGTGTTCACAATCAGGCACAGACCTGCGGCATAGAGCGGGTTAAAGCCCAGACCCACCAGCAGCGCGGCGGTAATCGCCACCGGAGCGCCAAAACCTGCCGCACCTTCCAGAAACGCCCCGAAGGAGAAGCCAACAATCAGCATCTGCAGGCGTTGGTCCGGTGTAATGGAGAGAATCGACGAGCGGATAATGTCGAACTGCCCGGTTTTCACCGAGATTTTATACACAAAGACCGCGGCGATGATGATCCACGCAATCGGCCACAGGCCGTAGAAGAAACCGTAGACGACGGAGGCCAGCGCGCGATCGACCGGCATTTTGTAGAAGAACAACGCCACCATCAGGGCGATGGCAACGGTATACGTCGCGGCGAGGTAGCCCTTCAGCTTGAGCTTAATCAGCGCAAAGAAGAAGAACAGGATCGGAAGCGATGCGATCAGGCTCGACAGCCAGATATTTCCAGCCGGGTCGTAGTTTTGTTGCCAGAGGCTCATGCAGGTCTCCTGGGGACCAGACAGCCTGCGCTGCGGGTGAGTCTCCGCTCAACTCTGCGTCACAGGTTGTGTAAAAGTGGTCCTGCCAATGTTGTGTTGTAGGGTTAATGACAATGAATGGTTAACCAGATGTTATGAGCTAGCAATGGTTTTGTGAGCGGAAATAATGGAATTGTGAACCAGGGAAGAAAGAAAAGGGGGATTGGTTGGGCCAATTTGAAGCGGGGTGGGGCCTGATGCCCTCACCCCGGCCCTCTCCCACGGGAGAGGGGGAGGGGAAGAATGGTTAGAACGCGGTCTTACAAAAGCCCGTCATCTCTTTCAGGCCCATTTCGCGGCCAAGCTCGGTCATCGGGTGTACCACCACCAGACCGCGGACGCTTTTCTTCAGCTTGCCCATGTCGGCCTGTTCTTTTTTGGTGATCGCGCGGCGGTGCGGCATGTTCATCAGCTTCTGCGCTTCTTTACTCAGCTTCTGGCCTTTGACTTCGCGCAGGCGCTCGATTTCCGCTTCCAGCTTCGCGGTCTCTTTCTCAAGCTCGGCGTATTTCTCGGCGGAATCGACCAGCGACAGGCCAGCCATCTGGTGGCGGATGAGATCCAGGCGGTCGCTCAGGCGTTTAATTTCGTTCTTTTCGACTTCTTTCATAACAAATGACTCTGAAAACGGGGAATTTACAGGGAAGGATACACCAATGTGAGCAGGCTTACTTCTGAAACGCTTTTTTTAAGCTGATTCGGGAAATCAGCTCAGTCAGGGAGAGAACCATCGTGGAACGGACAACCTGTTGATAACGCAGCTTTTGCATCGCGTAAAGCTCAGGGTCGCTGTTATCAAAATGGGGAGCAGGGGGCAGCGCGGTAACGCAGTGCAGCTCGCCGAAGGGCCCCAGAATCTCATCGTCGGTAAAGGTATACTCGTTACCGTCATGATTGAGCTCTTCTCGCAGCGCCATCAACAGCTCCGCATCTTCATACTCTTGTCGGTTCAGCACGCCAAGACCATAAATCAGCTTCAGACGCACGGATAGATCGCCCAGCGGTCCGTCTCCGTCCAGTAACGGTTCTACAGCATATTTTACCGCGTAGTCGTCTTTGCGAAACACCTGAAGCACCAGGATATTCACCGCCTCGGTTAACAGCTCGACGGCGGCAATCAGGAAACTTCGTACGGTTTTGCCAGCATTCAGACGCTCAAGCACACGATTTTCAAAGGCCTGGGTTTGTTCCATTATTGCCTGCATATCTGACAATCTGTAATCAGGGCGCAGGCTAACCTGCGCCGCATTCTGCATCATTTGGTTGCGTTGTATGCGTTAACCGCCTCCGCAACCACGTCGCTGTTGGCGTCCAGACCGGAGATCTGCGCCAGCGCAGCCTGCGCGCCTTTATCATCAATCAGCTGAGCCAGCTCAATCGCCTGTGGGTCCTGCTCGCTGCGGTAGTGCATCGCTGCGGCAATCCCTTTCACCAGGTTGGCGTGCGGCAGGCCGTATTCCAGCGTGCCCAGCAGCGGCTTAATCAGGCGATCGCCCGCGCTCAGCTTACGCAGCGGCTGGCGGCCCACGCGCTCAACGTCATCTTTCAGATACGGGTTTTCAAAGCGACCGAGGATTTTCTGGATGTATGCTGCGTGTTTCTCAGCATCAAAACCGTAGCGTTTGATTAGCACCGCGCCGCTCTCTTCCATTGCCCCTTTTACCACCGCGCGGATCTTCTCATCGAGGATCGCGTCACGAATGGTCTGATGACCGGCCAATTTTCCGAGGTACGCGGTTATAGCATGCCCGGTGTTCAGCGTGAAGAGCTTGCGTTCGACAAATGCCATCAGGTTATCGGTTAATTCCATTCCCGGAATGGTCGGCAGGTCACCTTTAAACTGGGTTTTATCGACGATCCACTCGCTGAAGGTTTCCACGGTCACTTCCAGCGGGTCGTTGGTCGCGGATTCGGAAGGCGGAACGATGCGATCCACGGCGGAATCCACAAAACCCACGTGCGCTTCAACCCAGGCTTTGTCTTCGTCTGCCACCGCGTTAAGAACGTGGCCTTTCAGCTGCGTAGTGCCGCGCACCATGTTTTCACAGGCGATGATGTTCAGCGGGGTGTCGATGCCCTGCGCTTTACGTTTTGCCAAGCCTTTTGCAACCGCAGGGGCGATGCGCTCAAGGACGACCGGACCCACGGCGGTGGTGACCAGATCGACGCTGGCGATCAGGTCAATAACGTCTTCACCGATGCTGCTGACCGCGTTGACGCCGGATACCGTCTCAACCTGCTCGTTTTCGCCCACCACATGGACCTGATAGCTATGACGGGCATTCAGGGCATCCAGGACAACCTGATTCACATCGGCGAATGTCAGAGTAATGCCCGCGTCAGCAAGCAGTTTACCGATAAAACCACGACCGATATTACCTGCGCCAAAATGTAATGCTTTCATAGTGTTAACCTTCATCAATGTTTTTACCCGAGAGGGCTGGGGTGAGGAACGTTTTCCCCCTCACCCTAGCCCTCTCCCCGGAGGGAGAGGGAAGAGAACTTATTTGTTCAGCAGAGCCAGCACTTCTTCCACGCTGGTGGTATTGGCCAGACGCTCAATGACGGATTCATCATCCAGGGCGTTGGTCAGGCTGGTAATCACCTGAATGTGCTCGTTGTTGCGAGCGGCGATACCAATCACCAGACGAGCGATGTCGTCTTCTTCTTCACCGAAGCGCACGCCCTGCGGGTACTGACAGAATACGACGCCGGTTTTCAGGACGCGATCTTTCGCTTCAACCGTTCCGTGCGGCACCGCGATGGATTCGCCCAGGTAGGTTGGCGTCAGTTTTTCGCGTTCCAGCATCGCGTCGACATATTCAGGCTGAACGTAGCCGTCTTTCACCAGCTGCTCACCGGCAAAGCGAATCGCTTCTTCTTTGGTGGCCGCGGTACGACCGAGGAAAATATTCTCCGCACCCAGCTTAAACAGATGAGCATTGCTCTCGTCAAAACTGTCCTGCAGGCTGGAGCGCACTTTCACTTCGTTGTCTTCGTGACGCTGCGCGGCCACCAGACGTTCGGTCAGGCTGGTGTACAGGCCGCTGTCGAGGAAGTTGGTCAGCGAAATGTGCTGTGCCTGCGGCACCTGGCGCATGGCGCGTTCGGTCAGATCGCGGTGCGTGATGACCAGGTCAACATCCGGCGGCAGGCTGTTAATGGCGCTGTTGGTCACGGAGATGTTGGTCAGGCCCGCATCCTGCACTTTCTTACGTAGCACGCCTGCACCCATCGCGCTGGAACCCATACCGGCATCACAGGCAACGATGATTTTACGCACGTGGCTCAGGTCGTTAGAGACATCACCGGCTGCCAGTGGGGTTGCGCCTTTGGATTCGGCTTTCATATCGTGCATACGACGGGTCGCCGCTTCGATGTCATCATCTTCTTTCACTTTGCTGGTTTTCAGCAGGATAGAAGAGACCACGAAGGAGACGGCCATTGCCGCAAAAATAGCCGCGAGGTTCGCGAAGTAAGCGCCTTTTGGCGTCATCGCCAGTACCGCCAGGATAGAACCCGGAGAGGCCGGAGAAACCAGACCGCCGCCCAGCACGCTCAGGGTGAACACGCCGGTCATACCGCCGAGGATAACGGCCAGGATCAGACGCGGGTTCATCAGCACGTACGGGAAGTAAATTTCGTGGATACCGCCCAGGAAGTGGATTATCGCCGCGCCGCCAGCAGACTGTTTAGCGCTGCCACGGCCGAAGAAGATGTACGCCAGCAGAACGCCCATACCTGGACCCGGGTTAGCTTCAATCAGGAAGAAGATAGACTTGCCGAGATCGTGAGACTGCTGGATACCCAGCGGCGAGAAGATACCGTGGTTGATGGCGTTGTTAAGGAACAGGATTTTCGCCGGTTCAACGAAGATAGACGCCAGCGGCAGCATTTCGTGCGCCACCATGAAGTTAACGCCTGCCGCCAGAATTTTAGACAGCACTTCAACCGCAGGGCCAATGCCGAGGAACGCCAGAATGGCGAGGATCATCCCGATGATGCCCGCAGAGAAGTTGTTCACCAGCATTTCGAAGCCGGATTTGATCTTACCATCAACCCAGACGTCGAATTTCTTAATCGCCCAGCCGCCCAGAGGACCGGCAATCATCGCACCGAGGAACATCGGCATATCTGCACCGACGATAACGCCCATGGTTGTGATGGCACCCACTACGCCACCACGGTCACCGCCCACCAGACGACCCCCGGTGAAACCGATGAGCAGCGGCAGGAGATAGGTAATCATTGGGCCAACAAGTTTCGCCAGCGTCTCGTTAGGCAACCACCCTGTCGGAATGAACAATGCGGTGATGATACCCCACGCGATAAACGCGCCGATATTTGGCATCACCATGTTGCTGAGGAAACGACCAAAGCTTTGAACTTTGATCTTGAAATCGGATGACATAAAACACCCCTTCTTCTGTTTACGCTAAGGCTTATGGCCCGAGGTTTATTGTTAATGAGGCGGCAGAGGTAGCCGGGCCCTGTTCTGATGCTGTGAAATCTGGCACTGAATCGTTCAACTGTCCAGACAGTGAAAATTTATGTGATTCATGTCACGTAAATGTAGGGGGTGAGGATATCTATGAGGTGATCTGAATCACAAAAACGATGGGCAAAAAAAATACGATGGCGAGAAAAAAAGCAAAACACACCCTTTTGTGTGATTGTTGTCACGTTTTGTTATGGCGTGTTTGTTTCTGGATTGTGACTGATTTCACAAAATATTTTTATGCAGATTTCTCCGGCTGTGATCGACGGCAAACTCTGCATAGCGATTCAGCGCCAGGATGATATGGCACGACACGATAAGCTAAAAAACCACTTTTTCTGTGTGGTATGGCGAAAAGTTAAAAGGTGGATTACGCTCATATTGTAAGGTTAAGTCTATTATTATTCAGGATATATTTTGACACGCTTATAAACTTGCATGGAGATATTATAAAAACCCATACTCCCCGGCTCGGAAATAATAAGCACAACCCCGTGTTTATAAAAAATTAATTAGGTTGCGTACCGTTTTATTAATTTAATGAGTTGACGTTGTTTAAGTGAGGAGAATATGTTTCTCAACTATTTTGCGCTGGGCGTATTGATTTTTGTATTTCTGGTTCTCTTTTATGGAATCATCGCTATCCATGACATCCCTTATAATATGGCCAAAAAGCGTAACCACCCGCATGCCGATGCCATTCATACGGCAGGCTGGATTAGCCTGTTTACGCTTCATGCCATCTGGCCATTCCTGTGGATTTGGGCCACGCTGTACCGTGAAGATCGCGGCTGGGGTATGCAAAACCACATCACAAAGCCTGATGAGGTTCCGGGCATGGATGCGCTGGCCAAACGCGTGGCCGAATTAGAACAAAAGCTGGCCGCGGTAAAGCCTGCTGCTGATAAGACCACGCTGGAGCGCTAATCATGGATCTGTTGATTATTTTGACCTACGTGGCATTTGCCTGGGCCATCTTTAAAATATTCCGAATTCCGGTCAACCAGTGGACGCTTGCCACCGCAACATTAGGCGGCGTATTTATTGTTGCCGGACTTATTCTGTTAATGAACTATAACCACCCGTATACCTTTACGGCGCAAAAAGCGGTTATTTCTATTCCGATTACGCCGCAGGTTACCGGGGTGGTCAGCGAAGTGACAGATAAAAATAACCAGCTAATTAAAAAAGGCGAAGTGTTATTTAAACTTGATCCGGGCCGCTATCAGGCGCGCGTCGACAGACTCCAGGCCGACCTGGTAACCGCGACGCACAATATCGACAATCTGAAAGCGCAGCTGTCGGAAGCGGTTGCCAATACCACGCGCGTCTCCGCTGAGCGCGATCGCCTCTATAAAGATTATCAGCGCTACCTGAAAGGCAGCCAGGCGAAGGTCAATCCGTTCTCTGAAAGCGATATTGATAACGCGCGGCAAAACTATCTGGCGCAGGACGCCATGGTGAAAGGCTCCGTGGCTGAACAGGTGCAGATCCAAAGCCAGTTAGACAGCATGGTGAACGGCGAGCAGTCGCAGATTGCTTCGTTACGCGCCCAGCTTGCCGAAGCCAAATACAACCTGGATCAGACCGTGGTGCGTGCGCCGAGCGATGGTTACATCACCCAGGTGCTGATACGTCCGGGGACCTATGCCGCCGCGCTGCCGCTGCGTCCGGTGATGGTCTTTATCCCAGAACAGAAGCGTCAGATTGTGGCCCAGTTCCGCCAGAACTCGCTGCTGCGTCTGAAGCCAGGCGATGAAGCGGAAGTGGTGTTTAACGCGCTGCCGGGCCAGGTGTTCTCCGGGAAGCTCACCGCAATTCTGCCTGTGGTACCGGGAGGAACCTATCAGGCGCAGGGCGCGCTGCAGTCTCTGACGGTCACACCGGGTACGGATGGCGTGCAGGCCATCATAGAACTGAGCCCTGACGCTGAAGTCGATGCCCTGCCGGACGGTATCTATGCCCAGGTGGCGGTCTATTCGGACCATTTCGCCCACGTCTCGGTGATGCGTAAAGTACTGCTGCGCATGACCAGCTGGATGCACTACCTCTACCTCGATCACTAATCCTTCCAGGGCAGGAATGCGACATGCAGATCTGCCCTTTTTCCATCGCTTGATCCATACTGACTTTTTTCCGGCATCAAGGATCAGGCAATGAAACTCATCGGCAGCTACACCAGTCCCTTCGTGCGAAAAATCTCGATTCTCCTGCTGGAGAAGGGAATTGAATTTGAATTCGTGAACGAACAGCCCTACAACGCGGAAAACGGCGTCGCGCAGTACAACCCGCTGGGGAAAGTCCCGGCGCTGGTAACAGATGAGGGAGAATACTGGTTCGATTCCCCGATTATTGCGGAGTATATCGAGCTGCTGGGCGTTGCCCCGGCAATGCTGCCGGCTGACCCAAAAGCGGCGCTGGCGGTGAAGCAAATTGAAGCCCTGGCCGACGGTATTATGGATGCGGCATTAACCTCCGTACGGGAACAGGCAAGGCCCGCTGCCCAGCAGTCGGAAACGGAACTGTTACGCCAGCGGGAAAAAATCAGCCGCAGCCTGGACAGGTGTGAACAGCTTATCCGGGAGGGAAAGATCGACACCGACAGCCTGAACCTGGGGACCATCGCCATCGCCTGCGCGATTGGCTATCTCAACTTCCGCCACGTCTCCCCGGGCTGGTGCGTCGACCGTCCGCTGCTGGTGAAGCTTGCAGACACGCTGTTTAGCCGCGAAAGCTTTGCCCGTACAGAACCGCCAAAGGCTTGACGCGGGTTATAACACTTCGGCGTCGGAGGCGGTACAATCCCTCTACATGTTAACTCCCTCTCCCGTCGGGAGGGGGGAAGATATTTATTCGCCAGGCGCTTTCATGACTACTCATCGTTCGCTGTACAGCCAGATCCCCGCTACCGACCGTCTCCTTCGCGAGCCCCGCATTCATGCTGTTGTTGAGCGCTTCGGCCATACCGCGACGGTGGAAATGTTACGCCTGCTTCAGGACGAAGCCCGATGCGCTATTCAGTCAGAAAACGTCTTGCCCGACTGGTGCACGGCGTGGGAGCAGGAAGTTGAACGCCGGCTGGATGAGAAAGCGCAAAGCGCGTTACGCCCGGTGATTAACCTGACCGGTACCGTACTGCATACCAACCTGGGCCGCGCGCAGCAGGCAGAAGAGGCTGTCGAGGCGGTTGTACAGGCCATGCAAGCGCCTGTAACGCTGGAGTACGATCTGGACGGCGCCGGACGCGGGCATCGCGACCGCGCGCTGGCGGAGCTGCTGTGCCGGCTGACCGGCGCGGAAGATGCCTGCATTGTGAATAACAACGCCGCAGCGGTGCTGCTGATGCTGGCGGCCACCGCCAGCGGCAAAGAGGTGGTAGTGTCCCGCGGCGAGCTGGTGGAGATTGGCGGGGCGTTTCGTATTCCTGACGTGATGCGCCAGGCGGGCTGTACGCTGCATGAGGTGGGTACCACTAACCGTACTCATGCGAAAGACTATCGCGCGGCGGTAAATGAAAATACCGCCCTGCTGATGAAGGTTCACACCAGCAATTACCATATTGAAGGCTTCACCAAAACGGTTGAAGAGGCGGAGCTGGCGGCGATTGGGCGCGAACTGAATATACCGGTGATTGCCGATCTTGGCAGCGGCTCGCTGGTTGATCTGAGCCTTTACGGGCTGCCAAAAGAGCCGATGCCGCAGGAGATGATTGCGGCGGGCGTTAGCCTGGTCAGTTTTTCCGGCGACAAACTGCTGGGCGGGCCGCAGGCCGGGATTATCGTCGGCAAGCGCGAGCTGATTGCGCAGCTGCAGCAGCATCCGCTCAAGCGCGCCCTGCGCGCCGATAAAATGACGCTTGCCGCGCTGGAGGCGACGCTGCGGCTCTATCTCCACCCGGAAAAACTGGCCGACCGCCTGCCCACGCTGCGCCTGTTAAGCCGTGATGCCGCCTCGATTCGCGCCCAGGCCGAACTTCTGCTGCCGCGCGTCGCCGCGCACTACTCTGATTTTGACGTTCGCATTGAGCCCTGCCAGTCGCAGATTGGCAGCGGTTCGCTGCCGGTGGACAGGCTGCCGAGTGAAGCGCTGACGTTCACGCCGCGTGACAGGCGCGGCGGCCATCTGGAAGCCCTGTCGTCGCGCTGGCGGGGTCTCTCGACGCCGGTTATCGGGCGGATTTACGATGGCCGAATGTGGCTGGATCTGCGCTGCCTTGAAGATGAAGAGCGATTTCTGGAGATGTTGTTGAAATGATTATTGCCACCGCCGGTCACGTTGACCACGGAAAAACCACGTTACTGCAGGCCATTACCGGGGTAAACGCCGATCGCCTGCCGGAAGAGAAAAAGCGCGGCATGACCATCGATCTGGGCTATGCCTACTGGCCCCAGCCTGATGGCCGCGTGCTGGGCTTTATTGATGTGCCGGGGCATGAAAAGTTTCTGTCTAACATGCTGGCGGGGGTAGGCGGCATCGATCATGCCCTGCTGGTGGTGGCCTGTGATGATGGCGTTATGGCGCAAACCCGCGAGCATCTGGCGATCCTGCAACTGACCGGCAATCCGCAGCTGACCGTGGCGCTGACCAAAGCCGATCGCGTGGATGACGCACGCGTCAGCGAGGTGCGCGAAGCGGTGCAGGCGACCTTACGTGAATATGGCTTTGCCGATGCAGCGCTTTTTGTCACCGTGGCGACCGAAGGGCGAGGTATCGACGAACTTCGCCACCACTTGCAGCACCTTTCATCACGTGACCACGCCAGCCATCACCGTTTCCGTCTGGCGATTGACCGGGCGTTTAGCGTGAAAGGGGCGGGTCTGGTGGTCACCGGGACGGCGCTCAGCGGCGAGGTGAAAGTAGGCGATAGCTTATGGCTGACGGGCGTGAATAAACCGATGCGCGTGCGCGGCCTGCATGCTCAAAACCAGCCCACAGAGCAGGCTCACGCCGGGCAGCGGATCGCGCTGAACATTGCCGGGGATGCGGAAAAAGAGCAGCTTAACCGCGGCGACTGGCTGCTGGCCGATGCCCCGCCGGAACCGTCTGAACGCGTCATCGTCTCCCTGCAGGCAAACGTGCCTCTGACCCAATGGCAGCCGCTGCATATTCACCACGCGGCCAGCCATATCACCGGGCGCGTGTCGCTGCTGGAAAACGATCTCGCCGAGCTGGTATTCGATTCACCGCTCTGGCTGGCAGACAACGATCGTCTGGTTCTGCGTGACATTTCTGCAAGGGAAACGCTGGCCGGGGCGCGCGTGGTGGCGCTTAACCCACCCCGACGCGGCAAGCGTAAGCCGGAATATCTGCAGTGGCTGGCCGCGCTGGCGCAGGCCAGAGAGAATAACGCCGCGCTGCGGGTACACCTCGATCGCGGAGCGGTGAGCCTGCGTGATTTTGCATGGGCACGCCAGCTGAGCGGGGAAGGCTTACGGCAGCTGACTCAGGAGCCGGGCTTTATTCAGGCTGGAGACAGCCTGCTCAATGCCCCGGTTGCTGCGCAATGGCAGCGTAAGATACTGAACACGCTTGCGACTTACCACGAACAGCATCAGGACGAGCCTGGCCCGGGCCGTGAGCGTCTGCGGCGCATGGCGCTGCCGATGGAAGACGATGCGCTGGTGCTGCTGCTGATTGAAAACATGCGCGAAAGCGGGGCGATCAAAAGCCACCACGGCTGGCTGCATCTGCCGGATCACAAGGCCGGGTTCACCGCCGAGCAAGAGGCCATATGGCAAAAAGCCGCCCCGCTGTTTGGCGATGAGCCGTGGTGGGTTCGCGATCTGGCTCGCGAAACCAACACCGACGAGCAGGTGATGCGCCAGGTATTGCGCCATGCGGCGCAGCAGGGGCTAATAGTCGCGATCGTGAAAGATCGTTATTACCGTAACGATCGTATTGTGGCGTTTGCCAACCTGATCCGCGAGCTGGATCAGGCGCGCGGCTCGACCTGCGCAGCGGATTTCCGCGATCGGCTGAACGTGGGCCGCAAGCTGGCGATCCAGATCCTGGAGTATTTCAACCGCATCGGCTTTACCCGCCGTCGCGGTAACGATCACCTGTTGCGCGATTCGTTATTATTTCCTGAAACTCCGTGACCTCCGTCGTAAACACCGTTACCGGTTGGCGAGAAAATCGCCAGCCGGAACTACCCTTGTTGTACACCAACAGCAAGGAGACGGACATGACAAACAATCCTCCCTCATCGCGTATCCAGCCCGGCGAGTATGGTTTTCCACTCAAGCTGAAGCCTCGTTATGACAACTTTATTGGCGGCGACTGGGTCGCTCCCGTCGACGGCGAATACTATTCCAACCTGACTCCCGTTACCGGCCAGCCGCTGTGCGAAATTGCCAGCTCCGGCAAGCGTGATATCGACCTGGCGCTGGATGCGGCACACAAAGCGAAAGAAAAATGGGCTCACACCTCCGTGCAGGACCGGGCGGCGATCCTGTTCAAAATCGCCGACCGGATGGAGCAGAATCTGGAGCTGCTGGCGACGGCTGAAACCTGGGATAACGGCAAGCCGATACGGGAAACGATGGCGGCAGACGTGCCGCTGGCCATTGACCACTTCCGCTATTTTGCTTCCTGCATTCGCGCTCAGGAGGGCGGGATCAGCGAAGTTGACAGCGATACCGTGGCGTATCACTTCCACGAACCGCTGGGCGTCGTCGGGCAAATCATTCCGTGGAACTTCCCGCTGCTGATGGCGAGCTGGAAAATGGCGCCCGCGCTGGCGGCGGGAAACTGCATTGTGCTGAAACCGGCGCGTCTGACCCCTCTCTCGGTGCTGCTGCTGATGGAAATCGTTGGCGATCTTTTGCCGCCGGGCGTGATTAACGTGGTTAACGGCGCGGGCGGGGAGATAGGGGAATATCTGGCTACCTCAAAACGGATCGCCAAAGTGGCGTTTACCGGGTCGACGGAGGTGGGCCAGCAGATCATGCAGTACGCCACGCAGAACATTATCCCGGTGACCCTCGAGCTGGGCGGGAAATCCCCGAACATCTTCTTCGCAGACGTAATGGAGGAAGAGGATGCCTTCTTCGATAAAGCCCTGGAAGGGTTTGCGCTGTTTGCGTTTAACCAGGGCGAAGTCTGCACTTGCCCAAGCCGTGCGCTGGTACAAGAGTCCATCTACGAGCGCTTTATGGAGCGGGCGATTCGGCGCGTTGAGTCTATCCGCAGCGGTAACCCGCTTGATAACGCCACGCAGATGGGGGCGCAGGTCTCGCATGGACAGCTGGAAACTATCCTCAACTACATTGATATCGGCAAGAAAGAGGGGGCGGATATTCTCACCGGCGGGCGTCGTAAGGTACTCGGTGGGGATCTGCAGGACGGGTATTATCTGGAGCCGACGATCCTGTTCGGTCAAAACAACATGCGCGTCTTCCAGGAAGAAATTTTCGGACCGGTACTGGCCGTGACCACCTTCAAAACGATGGAGGAGGCGCTGGAGATTGCCAACGACACGCCGTATGGCCTGGGAGCAGGCGTCTGGAGCCGCAACGGTAATCTGGCCTATAAAATGGGCAGAGGCATTCAGGCCGGGCGCGTATGGACCAACTGCTACCACGCCTATCCTGCGCACGCGGCATTTGGCGGTTATAAGCAATCGGGCATCGGGCGTGAAACCCACAAGATGATGCTGGAGCATTATCAGCAGACGAAATGTTTGCTGGTCAGCTACTCCGATAAGCCGTTGGGGCTGTTCTAATCACCCAGCTCAGGCCGTCCATGCACGGCCTGAGCAATTTGCTGGCGCAGGCAGTTCAGAACCCCATCCAGTACGTATTGCACGCGCCAGGGCTGGTATTCGCGTTTGCGGAAGATGGCCGTCAGATCGAGCCACCACTCTTCCTGATGCGGGAAGCAGGGGACCAGCATCCCCTGCGTTAATTCTTTTTTCAGACTTTCTTTTGGTGCAAAAACAATCCCAAGATTATTTCTTGCCAGCTCCAGAGCCGTCTGCGTATTGTCGCAAATATAATTACCGGTCACCCGGTAGTCATGCACGTCATCACTGCCATGCACTCGGAAACGCCAGATGTTGGCATCATCAACCAGCATGGAATCAATGAGAATACAGGAGTGATTAATTAAATCTTCCGGTCCCGTTAACGGGTGTTTATTTAAATATTCCACGGTTGCGAAGGCCGTAACGGAATATTGTGTCAGAACGCTGGCAACCAGACTTTCGTCTTTTGGCTGCGCATAAGTAATTAAAATGTCGCAGTCATCCGGAAAGGAAACGCCTTCTGAAAATTCATTCCGGTCCAGGTTGTAGGTTTTCAAAGAGATGCGAATGTCACCGATGTCTTCTATCTGATGGATCACGTGTCGCGCCAGGTAGGTCACGATGCCGGTTGGGGCATAGATCGTCACTTTTCCGCGCTTTTCGTGCTTATAATCCGCAATGAAATTCACAAGCTGGCTGTTCTTATCCAGTGTTGCATTAACGTAAGGGAGCAACGCTTCACCAAACTGGGTCAGGGCAAGCTGGCGCGTGGTGCGCTCAAAAACCTTGAGTCCAACCCGCGTTTCAAAATCAGACAGATATTTACTGACGTTGGCCTGCGCCATGCCCAGCAGGGCGGCGGCATCACCAATGCTGTGGGTGGCTGCAATGACGGAGATAATTTTTAATTCGCGTGGCTTTAGCTGTAATGTACTCATCATGCACACCCATCTATATGATTTTATATATAATATTATATAAACCGCAGCGTTGCATTGGCAATTTTGTAACCATTATTATGCGCCTCGCTTGTTTGGCATTTAAATGGATTACATAGAATGACTATTAAATACAATTTACTCATCGCTGCCACGTTATTTGCATCAACGTCTGCCATGGCTGGTGATTTTTCACTTGGAGCGGGGGCTGTATTTAATGAGTCTCCTTACAGAGGCTATAACGAAAATACTACCGCAGTACCGTTAATTAGCTACGAAGGCGATCGCTTTTATGTTCGCCAGACCACGGGTGGATGGATCCTGTGGAAAGACGCAAAAAATGAACTCAGCCTGACCGCAACCTGGATGCCACTGCATTTCGATCCTGATGACAACGACGACCATCAGATGAAGCAGCTTGATGAGCGTAAAGCATCTGCATTCCTCGGCGGGGCGTACTACCGCCACGAAAGCTGGGGGTCGCTGAAAGTGGCCGTTTCTGGCGATGCGATGGATGAAAGCGGCGGCGTGGTGGGCGAGGTATCGTACTTCCGTCCGATCAAAATGGAGCGCCTGACCCTGACACCTACTGTTGGTGTTTTCTATAGCGACGAAAGCTATAACGACTACTACTACGGCGTATCCGGCAGCGAGTCTCGCCGCTCCGGACTGGATCAATACACCGCTGGCGACAGTTGGACGCCATACGTTGGCCTCGCGGCTAAATATCAGTTAACCCAGAATCTGTACCTCAACGCCAGCGCGATTTACACCGTGTTGCCTGACGACGTGAAGAACAGCCCGATGATCGACCGCGATGACAGCTTCGCGCTAATGACCGGCCTGACCTGGCGTTTCTGATGCGGTAAAGCCGGGGGGCAGGTTCGCCTTACCCGGCCTACGATCGTGCCTGTCGAGCAGTTCCTGCTGCATATCCGGGATCTGAATCGGCCAGCATATGCCTCTCTACTGCTCCGCAATGGGCAAGATCTACATGGCGTTGAGATCCAACCTTTGACGCGGAACACCATCACTGAACTGAGCGCCATGTATGATGAGCTGGTGTTTGATATCCACGGCCGCGTTCCGTATGCGATCTCAAAAGAGCTGGGTTTTAACGTACGAGAGGCGTAACAGATGAACCGATTTATCATGGCTGATGCGGAAAAATGCATCGGGTGCCGCACCTGTGAAGCGGCCTGTGCGGTCGCGCATCAGGATGACTTCACCGCAGAGGCTTTTACCTCTCGCCTGCGGGTGGTGAAGGGGGACGCCTACACTACGGCTGTGGGTTGCCATCAGTGCGAGGACGCCCCCTGTGCCAATGTCTGCCCAACCCATGCCATCAGACGTACGGCAGGCGCCTGGCTTGTTGAGCAGACGCGCTGTATTGGCTGTAAAAGCTGCATGGTCGCCTGTCCGTTTGGGGCGATGCAGGTACGGCTGGAGGGAAACAGGCCACAAGCGCTGAAATGTGATTTATGTGTGCAGCGCGAAGGCGGACCGGCCTGCGTGGAGGCCTGTCCAACCCACGCGCTGCGCTGCGTTGATCCTGCCAGTATTCGGGCTGAAAAGCTTACTGCATTTTATTGAAATTCCACGTAAACGTCAGGCTGTAGCGCCAGTCTCTGTTGCGACTGTCTGTCGGAACATCCCCGACGGGTCTTGCCGCCTCAACCGTGATGCTATAGTGGCGGGTATCGCCTACCATCACGCCGGCCGCCACTGACCCGAGCCGCTGATGAGGCAAGCCGGAGGTGTTAAACCAGGTTTGCGCGGTATCGGCCAGGATGTAGGGCTGGATAGTGGCAAGCCAGGTGCTCTCTTTTCGCATCTGCATATAGCGCAGTTCTACCTGCCCGCCGTAGCCGTAGTCACCGCTTGCTTCACTGTCCTGATATCCTCGGCCAAACCGCTGGGCTCCGAAACTAACGCGTTCGGGTTCTGGCAACGTGTTGTTTGACCAGTCCCCCTCCCAGGACGTTGATAGCCGCCATTTATCGGCAAACAGCCAGGCTGCGTCCAGATAGCTTTTCGTGAGCGTAAAATTAATATCGGGCCTGGGGGCCGAGACGATATCGGCACCCATCGCATCAATCCCCTGACGAACGTTGAGTCGGCCGCTGATGCTGGCGGTTGTGAATTGATGTGCACCGTTGATGCCGACTTCCAGGGCGGGATAACGCGCGTGCTGGTTGACGGAGTCAAGGCTATAGGTTTTGCCCTGCAGTCTGGCCTGCAGAGCGTAATCATCCTGGCGGTCGGTGTAATCAAAACCGCTGGTCAGATTAATTTGTGATTTTTGCGTCAGCAGCAGGGGATAGCCAAACGTCACGCCGCCGTTGTATTGCGTTGTTTTTTGCTTCGAATCGACGCTGATATTATTCGGCAAAGAGAGCAGGGGAGAAAAATCTCGCGGCTCTTCATGGTAATAGCTGCCTTTGAGCTGCATCGTCAGCCCTTCATCGTTTAAAAACTGCTGCCAGTTGAGCCCGACATAGTTTTTTCGCGTGTTGCTATCTAACGGCACAAGCGTGGCCACGCCAAGCTGATCGCCATAGCTTGTCATGTTGCTGAGCGTGCCGTTCAGCATCATTAAATCTTGCCCTTTACGGGTATCAATCGTCGAGGCGATATTCCAGCTCCGCTCCTGGTTGCCGGTGATTTGCATCGCCGCCGCGCCATAGATATTGGTTGGCAGCTGCGCGTTAGCCGTAACCGGAACGTTCGGGGTGCGCGTCATCAGCTGGCTGTAGCGATCGAACGTATCCTGAGACAGCGGTTTTTCCGCCATGATTTTTTCGGACAAACGTTTAAGACGTTCGGCGATGTGCGGGTTATTACTGGTGATGTCGCTATGAGCGACATAGCCTTCAACCAGAACAATTTTAATATTGCCCTGCTGGAAATTATTATCGGGCAGCCAGGCATAGGAGAGTGGAAAACCGTCGGCCTTATAGCGTTCCGTAATATCGTTTATCAGCCCCGTGAGCGTTTTTAGCGGCACGGTTTTTCCGGCGTAAGGCCTGAAGGGCTGAAGTAATTCCTTCAAGGGATAACGCGTGCCGCCAATAAACTGAATGTGATTAATGGTAATGGGCGTTTCAGGCGTCAGCGTTGACTTCGGTTTTTCTATTTTGACGTTCGGTTGTTGAACGGCTTCAGTCTGTTCGGGGGCAACGTTACGAGAAACTTGCGCCGGGTTATCGGGGTTAATAATAGAGGGCAGAGTATCGGCGCGGGCCATGCTCAGCACAACCAGCCCCGTCAGCGAAAAAAGGAAGTGGTGTTTCATCGCGCAATCCCTGTTCGTCATCCCCGGTTGGGGTAAGTGTCGCTGAATAAAGCGCCCCTGAACCAGGGGCGCAGACAGGCAATAAAAGGATTACTGTTTTGGTGTCAGTAGACTCGAGGTTAACGTGTTGAGCCCGTTAATCGGGTTTGTCGTAGATGTGTTTTGGGTTGTGCCTGCATTGGCCGTTACACCCGCAGTCAGCGTATTGAGGGTGGTATTGACTGTTGTGCTCAGGCTATTGTTTGTGGCTGTTACATTGGCATCGGCCGTCAGAGATCCTGAGCCGCTGCCTCCGGTGGTTGATGTGGGTTTCACTAGCGTACCGCTATCCGTGACCGTCTGGCCGACATTTTGAACGACCTGACCGACACCGCTAAGCCCGCTATTGCTGCTGCTAATGTTGGTCCCCACGCCGCTGACGGTGCCACCCACCTGAGTCAGCAGACCGTTGACCGGTGTGCCGAGACCCGTTGTGGTGCCTACGGTTTGCGTCACGCCTTGTACTCCGCCCAGCGTCTTGTTAGCCAGGGTCGTGGTATCGGTTGTTACCTGAGTGACTGCGGGGCTGCTTACCGTGTTGGTGAGACCCGTGCCGGTGTTACTGACCAGTTGCCCGGTACTGTTTACCACGCTGCCCGTCAGGCCGGTTACGCCGCTGACCGGTGTTCCGGAAGTGGAACTCGCCAGACCCGTGCCTACCGTTGAAACGGTATTGCCGAGGGAGGTGACCGACGTGGTCACGCCTTTAACCGTTGTACCCACACCGTTCGGGTTGTTTGGATCGCCAACGCCAGTCGTAACGCCTGTCCCCACGGTGGACACGGCACTGCCAACACCGCTGACGGTGGTTGAAACGGTTGACGTGACGGGATTATTTGTTGGAAGCTGGCTTCCGAGGCCATCCACAGTGGATCCGACGCTGGTCACGGTTTCACCAGCATCACCCAGTATCGTATTTACGCCTGCGGTAGTTGTTCCTCCACTGCCCCCTGAGCCTGAGCCTGAACCAGAACCCGTTCCGCCACCAGCGCCTGTCCCGGTACCTGAACCCGTTCCGGTGCCCGATCCGTTGCTGCCCGAACCGCCATTGCTCGCGGTTGTGCCACTTCCATCATCTGAGCCGCTGCTGCTTCCCGTTGCAGGGTTATTTTTGGCTGTTGAGTGAGATCCGCCACCGCTTCCACTACAGGCAGAAAGAGAGAACGCGAGCAGTACCGCAACAGCAATAGCGCTGATGCGACTAACATTATTAGGTAGCATATGAATACTCCACGCAAAAGAACGCCGAGCGGCGTATTAGTGAGTATATGCAGTATTTTTAAATATGCATGAAAGTGGCTGAAGAAGGTATTTTTCTTCGGTGTAGGTGGTTATTTAAAATAACAATAAGTTAGGGTGTTTAATCGGTGCTTAATTATTGAGAGAGTAGTTAGCGGGCGTAAATTAAAGGAATATTCCTAAGAAAACTCAATGGGGATGATAAATGAAACGCTACAGGATATATCCTTATTGTAAGATTCAGATCACGGAAAAATAAGGCTCTTCATTTGAAGAGCCTAATTATTTAACAATTGCCTTCGAGCCAGGCTTTTTCGATTTCTTCGGCGAGAATTTTAACCCCCGCTTCGATTTTTTCCGGGTCGGGGACGTAGTTCATGCGCATGCACTGATGGGTATGCGGCCATGGCTTATCCAGTCCCGGGAAGAAATAATCGCCCGGAACCATCAGCACGCCGCGCTTTTTAAGGCGCTGGTAGAGCAGTTCGGTAGTGATAGGCAAATCCTTAAACCACAGCCACAGGAAAATCGCTCCTTCAGGCTTGTGGATCAGGCAGCGTTCTTCCGGCAAATAGCGGCGAATTGTCGCGATTGTTTCCTGAACTCGCTGGTAATAGAAAGGCTTAATCACGTCATTCGACAGACGCAGCAGATCCTTGCGTTTGATCATCTCGCACATCATCGCCGGGCCAATGCCGCCCGGTGAAAGGCTGATAATACCGTTCATATTGGTAATGGCGGTGATGATTTTCTCATTGGCGATGATGATGCCGCAGCGGCTGCCCGGCAGGCCCAGCTTAGAGAGGCTCATGCACAGGACAATGTTCGGGTTCCACAGCGGACGTGCTTCGCTGAAGATAATGCCCGGGAACGGTACGCCGTAGGCGTTATCGATTACCAGCGGAATGCCGTGCTGATTTGCCAGTGCATCCAGCTTCATCAGTTCGTCATCGGTGATCACATTGCCCGTTGGGTTAGTCGGGCGCGATACGCAGATCATGCCCGTCTCTTCACCAATATGCAGGTGTTCAAAATCGACGTGATATTTGAACTGGCCTTCCGGCAGCAGCTCGATGTTCGGGCGCGCGGAGACGAACAGATCCTCTTCCAGGCCGGAATCGGCATAGCCGATATACTCCGGCGCCAGCGGGAACAGCACTTTTTTGGTGGTGCCGTCGGCGCGACGCCCTGCGAACAGGTTAAACAAGTAGAAAAATGCGCTCTGGCTGCCGTTTGTTAGTGCAATATTCTGTGGTTCGATATCCCAGCCCAGCTCGTCACGCAGCATTTCGGCGAGGAGTGCCAGCAGTTCGGTTTTACCCTGCGGGCCGTCGTAATTGCAAAGCGCATCGGTTGCTTTGCCGCTTTCCAGCATCTGAGCGAGCAGCGTCTGGAAATAGGTCGTCATCTCCGGAATTTGAGCCGGGTTTCCGCCGCCGAGCATGATTGCGCCCGGTGTGCGCAGCCCGTCGTTGAGGTCCTCCATCAGGCGAGTAATGCCTGAATGGCGGGTAAATTTGTCGCCGAAAAGTGAAAACGTCATAGCAGGTGATCTGTCGAGCTTATTTTGAAAGTGGGTAACCATAACGCTAGCACCGTGTTGGTGCAAATCGGGTGGTGTGGTCGGATTTGTAGTTTTATAGGGCGGGAGTGGATTTGTGTAGTGAATAGTTCTGGAGCTCCTCCCCTCTCCCCATGGGGAGAGGGTTAGGGTGAGGGGTATGATCTACTGATTCCCCGCCCAGACGACCATCACCTTATCGCCATCATGTTCACGTACGAAGCCATACCCCTCTTTCAGCGACAGCGTGGTTTGTTTGCCTTCACCAATCGCCGGGTGGCGGGCGCGGAACTGACCCAGCGTTTGCCAGTGGGCGACGGTTAAGGCCTGCTTGCCCGTGACGTCCTGCCAGTTCATATCCGAGCGGGTGCCCTGCAGCGGGTCGGAGCCTGTCGGCCCGAATGGGCGCTCGGACTCATCCCCGTAATAGATTTGCACGCTGCCCGGTGCGAGCAGAAGCAGCTCCGCCGCGCGCGGGCCCCCTTCGCGGAACAGGCGCGTATCGTGGGATGAGAGATAGCTCAGCACGTTGAAGCTTTGCAGCTTCTCCGCCATCTGCTGCCAGGTGAGATCCATATCGGCCAGACAATCCACCGCTTTTGCCGCCTGCTCCTGATAATCAAAGTTAATCATCGCGTCAAAACCATGGCGGTAATAATCGCTCTGCATGACGCCGTGGCCCCAGGATTCCCCGGTCATCCAGAACGGTGCATTATCGAGCTTTTTATCCGGGTGAGCGCCTTTCCAGGCAGCCAGCGCCTGGCTTGCCTGGTCTTTCAGCTGTTGCCAGGCCGCAAGCTCAACGTGTTTTGCGGTATCCACCCGGAAACCGTCGATGCCGTAGTCACGCACCCACTGGCTGAGCCAGTGGGTCAGGTAGTCGCGCGGGGTATAGCCCGGAATAGCTTTCGCGTGGGTATCGGGCTTGTGTTGATAGAAATTGGGTAACCCGGAAGGGACGGTGGATTCCGTTTTCAGGTCGGGCAAGAACGCCAGCGACATCGTTAAATCGTCGAAGCCGGGATTATCGTAATCACCGATGTCGGTACGGATCCATTTCTTACCCCACCATTTTTCCCATGCGGCCTTGTCGCTGAATTTGATGTAGTCGTTGAAGCTATGCCAGCTTTGTCCCGCGCCCGGCTTCCAGTCCGTCGAGCGTTCTCCCAGCGTCTTTTTCAGCTCGTCCCCCTGCAGGTACAGGGCTCCAAACTGATACTCCTGCATGTCTGCAAGCGTGGCATAGCCAGCGTGGTTCATAACGATATCGAACAGAATGCGGATCCCGCGCTTGTGCGCTTCGTCGACAAGATGGCGTAAATCATCTTCGGTGCCCATGTTGGCGTCGAGTTTTGTCCAGTCCTGGGTGTAGTAGCCGTGATAGGCGTAGTGAGGAAAATCTCCTTTGGTGCCACCGCCGACCCAGCCGTGGATCTGCTCAAGCGGGGAGCTTATCCAGAGCGCGTTCACTCCCAGCTGCTGCAGGTAGTCGAGCTTGCCGGCGAGTCCCTTGAGGTCACCACCGTGGAAGGTGCCAATCTCCTGCATGCCGTCTTTATGGCGACCGTAGCTGTTGTCGTTACCCGGGTCACCATTCGCATAGCGGTCGGTCAGCACAAAATAGACGGTGGCATTTTGCCAGCTAAACGGCGCAGGCTTGTCGGTTTCGGCGCGCTCAAGCAGCAGCAGGCCGTTACTGTTGACGGCTGGCTGCAGAGTGATGTTTCCATTCTGCACCGTCGCCGTCTGTTTACTGTAGTAGTCGCGCACGACGGAGCCTTCCGGGAAGGTATGGCTGACGTCCAGCGTCAGCGGCTTACCGTCCCACTTCGGACACTGACGGATGACGTTTGCAACCGGCTGTTCTGCGGCGCTCAGAATCGTCAGCAGCAGGGTGGGCGTGCCGGAGCGGGTATCAATCCGCATCTGGTATTCACCGTCGCGGAAAAGGCGCCACTGCGGCGGCGTGCCGTCACAGGGCTTGAGCGACAGCATCTCATTGAGTTTTATCGCGCCTGTAGGCTGCCAGCACGTCTTGTCAAAACTCAGCGTAAGAGGACGCGTACCCTTCGCAAGCTTTGCCTGGCTGGTGAAGACCCCGGTGCCTTCGGCGCTAAATGCGCTAAACCCTGGCGATGACCAGTCGGCATGCGCCAGTGCGGGTAACATCAGAAAGGCTAATGCGGTACGTTTCATTCCTTTTTCCTGTCGCGGCATTTTTGACCAGTGTGCCATCAGACAAGGGGCAAAAACTCATCCCCTGTCGCTTTCCGCCAGGAGGATGCGTGAGGATGAGTGATCTCGCGCAAAATTAGGCAGTTATCTGCGATAGCGCACACAGTTTTTGTGGAATGATGTTTTTATGAGCAAGTTTCAGGTGACATAGTTTCGGAATTGGACTATTTCTATACGTGCTCTTGAAGTCTATTTTTGATATGATTTGAGATTCCGATCTCAAATTTGTGAAAAAAATAAGGTGTTAGGATGATTACATCCGACCAGGAGACCTAATGATATCGACTCCCATTCGACGATATGGGGCTGCGATACTCATGTTACTCACCACGGCATTTTCGGGTGAGGTGCTTGCGAAGACGCACACGGATACAACGAGTAAGAAAGCCCACGTAATAAAGACGACAAGTAGTAAGGTTAGCAGTAAACAAGAGTATTCTCGCAATAGTGCAAAGAGTAGTTCACTTCCTGATTTGCGAAAATACCCTTCCGGAACACCAAGGAAAAAAGCGTTTCTCCGGACGGTAATGCCTTACATCACGAGTCAAAATGCCGCGATTACTGCGGATCGTAACTGGCTGATTTCCAAACAGTACGATAGCCGCTGGTCGCCATCCGAGCGCGCGCGTCTGAAGGATATCACGAAGCGCTACAAGCTGAGCTGGAACGGTAACACGCGTCGTGTGCCGTGGAACGCTCTCCTTGAGCGTGTGGATATCATCCCAGGCAGTATGGTTGCGACCATGGCTGCAGCCGAAAGCGGCTGGGGGACTTCTAAGCTTGCACGTAGCAACAACAACCTTTTCGGCATGAAATGCGTGAAAGGCCGTTGTACAAATGCGCCGGGCAAGGTGAAAGGCTATTCGCAGTTTGAATCCGTGAAAGATTCCGTTAGCGCCTACGTGGTGAATCTAAACACGCACCCGGCCTACTCATCGTTCCGGAAATCACGCGCTCAGCTGCGTAAAGCGGACCAGGAAGTGACGGCCAGTACGATGATCCACAAGCTGAAAGGGTATTCGACGAAGGGACAGAGCTATAACAACTATCTGTTTGCTATGTACCAGGATAACCAGCGCTTAATCGCCGCCCATATGTAATCTCAAAAAAACGCCTTCCACGGGAAGGCGTTTTCTTTTCTAGATCAGCACCTCGCTGTGGCGATCCCGATACTCTTTCGGCGTGGTGTCATACTCTTTGCGAAACACCGAATAAAAATATTGCAGCGACGGGTAACCGCACATCTGCGAGATTTCGTTGATCGACAGCGATGTGGAGATGAGCAGGCTGCGTGCTTTCTCCAGCTTTTCAGCATGGATGACGGCATGAATAGTTTCGCCCACCTCTTCTTTAAAACGCTTCTCCAGATTCGAACGCGAAATACCCACCGAATCCAGCACCTGATCGACCTTAATCCCTTTGCAGGCGTGGTTGCGAATATAGTGCATGGCCTGAATAACGGCCGGGTCGCTTAAGGAGCGATAATCGGTTGAACGACGTTCTACGACGCGAACAGGAGGCACCAGCAGGCGCTGAAGTGGCAGTGATTCTTTATCGAGCAGGCGATGCAGCAGCTTCGCCGCCTGATAGCCCATCTGACGCGTGCCCTGAGCAACGGAGGAAAGCGCCACGCGGGACAGATAGCGGGTCAGTTCTTCATTATCAATGCCAATCACGCACAGCTTTTCGGGCACCGGAATATGTAAGTGTTCGCAGACCTGCAGCACGTGGCGCGCACGCGCGTCCGTCACGGCAATGATACCGGTTTGTGGTGGCAGCGTTTGCAGCCAGTCAGCGAGGCGGTTTTGCGCGTGCTGCCAGTTTTCCGGCGCGGTTTCCAGCCCCTGATAGACCACGCCGCGATACTTCTCCTGCGCGACCAGCTGGCAAAACGCGTGTTCACGCTCAACGGCCCAGCGCTTGCCGCTGGTGGCGGGTAGGCCGTAAAACGCAAAGCGGTGGACGCCTTTCTCTTTTAAATGGAGAAACGCGGCCTCGACCAGGGCATGGTTATCGGTGGCAATATAGTGAACCGGAGGATAGTGTTCGGGCGAATGGTAGGAGCCGCCGACGCCCACGATCGGCACGTCGACGTCGGTCAGCAGCTGTTCGATGACGGGATCGTCATAGTCGGCGATAACGCCATCGCCCAGCCAGTCTTTGATGTTCTCCAGACGGGTGCGGAAATCTTCTTCAATAAAAATATCCCATTCGGATTGCGACGCCTGCAAATATTCACCCACGCCTTCCACCACCTGACGGTCGTAGGCTTTGTTGGCATTGAATAACAACGTAATGCGGTGACGCTTTTCAAACATGGCTCACTTCCTAATTAAGTCACAATACCGTTATCAGGCCCGTCGCTTGGTGGCCGAATCCATCCAGACTGCCAGTAAAAGAATTGCCCCCTTGACGATATACTGCCAAAACGTCGGGACGTCCATCATACTCATCCCGTTATCCAACGACGCCATAATAAATGCCCCCATGACCGCGCCCGCCACGCTACCGATACCCCCTGCGAGGCTGGTACCGCCAATGACGCAGGCGGCGATAGCATCCAGCTCGGCGATGTTACCGGCGGAGGGAGAGCCGGCGCCCAGTCTTGAGCTGAGGATCAGCCCGGCGATAGCGACCATCAGGCCGTTAATGGCGAAGACCGCGAGTTTGGTGCGTTCGACGTTAATACCCGAAAGCCGAGCAGCCTCAAGGTTGCCGCCAATGGCATAAATACGGCGGCCAAACGCGGTGCGCGTCGCCATAAACATACCGCCCAACAGTAAAAGTGCCAGCAGCAGGACGGGTGTCGGGACACCGCGATAGTCGTTTAAAAGCCAGATGGCGCCCAGCACAATGACCGCCGTGAGCGCCTGACGCCCCACCACCGAGGTTGACGCCGGAGAAGCGAGCCCCAGCGCCTGACGGCGCATGCGTCCACGCCACTGCCACGCGACAAAGGCCAGCAATCCCACCACGCCGATGGAAAAGCCCACGCTATCTGAGAGGTAACTCTGGCCAATCTGCGACATGGCTGCACTGGTCGGGGAGACGGTGGTGCCGTTAGTGATGCCGATTAAGATCCCGCGGAAGGCCAGCATCCCTGCCAGGGTGACAATGAACGACGGCACTTTACGATAGGCTACCCACCAGCCGTTCCAGGCCCCCAGAACCAGACCCAGCACCAGCGTGACCGCCACGGTCAGCGGTAGCGGCCAGCCGAGCCATACGTCAAAAATCGCCGCCACGCCGCCGAGAAGTCCCATCATCGACCCGACCGACAGATCGATCTCCGCGGAGATAATCACGAACACCATGCCCACGGCCAGGATGCCGGTGATGGCGGTCTGGCGAAGCAGGTTGGAGACGTTTCGCGCGCTTAAGTACGAGCCATCGGTCATCCAGGTAAAGAACAGCATGATGACGATAATGGCCGCAATCATCACGAAGACCTGCAGGTTCAGCGCTTTTAGCCCTGCGAACGCACCGGGCGTCGGAACGGCGACTTTGATATCAGACGGATTGCTTTTCGACATGACGTTCGCTCCTTAAAGCGGCTTCCATCACCTGCTCCTGCGTCAGGTTCTGGTTAATCAGGTTGGCTTTCAGTTTCCCCTCATGCATGACCAACACGCGGTCGCTCAGGCCGAGCACTTCGGGTAACTCAGACGAAATGACAATGACGGCAATCCCTTGCTGTACAAGCTGATTAATCAGTTTGTAGATTTCATATTTGGCACCGATATCAATCCCGCGCGTCGGTTCATCAAGGATTAATATGCGTGGATTAAGCAGCAGGCAGCGCGCCAGAATGGCTTTTTGCTGGTTGCCGCCGCTCAGGCGACCAATCGCCAGTTCCGGAGAGGATGTTTTGACCTTCAGACGGGCGAGTGACTGGAGGATGCACTGCTGCTCTGCGGCATCGTCCAGGCTGCTCAGAGCACCGGAGAAGCGATCGAGCGCCGCAAGCGTAATGTTTTTCCCTACCGCCATGACCGGCACGATGCCGTCTTTTTTGCGGTCTTCCGGCACCATTGCAATGCCGCGGGCGATCGCCTGCTGGCAGTTGTCGATTTTCACCGGCTGGCCGTCGATATAAATCGTGCCCTCCCAGCGCCCCGGCCACACGCCAAACAGACACTGTACGGCCTCCGTGCGCCCGGCACCGACTAACCCGGCAATACCGAGAATTTCGCCGCTGTGCAGAGAAAACGAGACGTTATTGACGCGCCTGATGTGGCGGTTAACGGGGTGCCACGCGGTCAGGTTTTCCACGCGCAGCACTTCATCTCCTTTGGTATGAGGTTCATTCGGGTAGAGCGCCGTCAGCTCGCGCCCTACCATCATGGTGATGATGTCATCTTCGCTCATCCCGGCGGCTTCACGCGTGCCGATGTGCTGCCCGTCGCGGATCACGCAGATGGTGTCCGAAATGGCTTTAACCTCGTTCAGCTTATGTGAAATGTAGATGCAGGCGATGCCGTGGTTTTGCAGATCGCGGATGATATTGAGCAGAACCGCGGTTTCCTGTTCGGTGAGCGAGGCTGTAGGCTCATCGAGGATCAGCAGCCTGACCTGCTTATTGAGCGCTTTCGCTATTTCGACCAACTGCTGTTGCCCAAGGCCCAGGTCACCCACGCGGGTATCTGGTGAAATGCTGAGGCTCACCTGCGCCAGCAGCTTTTCACAGCGGAGCGTCATGGTGTCGTAATCCAGCACGCCGTGGCGGGAAATTTCGGCCCCAAGGAAAATGTTCTCCAGCACGGTGAGATGCTTCACCAGCGCCAGCTCCTGGTGGATGATGGCGATGCCTTTACGTTCGGTATCACGAATGTGAGTCGCCTGGATAACTTCACCGGCAAAGATGATTTCGCCTTCATAGCTGCCGTGCGGGTAGATCCCGCACAGCACTTTCATCAGCGTCGACTTGCCTGAGCCGTTCTCGCCACACAGCGAAACTACTTCGCCGGGGTTCAACCGGAGGCTGACGTTATCGACGGCTTTCACCGTGCCGAAGCGCTTGGTGATGCTTTTCATTTCAAGTAAATAAGGCATAACTGCTCCACATAACCCGAGGGAAGAACAGTACAACGTGATGCGCCCCCGCAGAGCAGGGGCCGCGCCGGATTACAGTTCGCTCTTCTTGTGGAAGCCGTCTTTAATGACGGTGGCGTCAATGTTCTCTTTATTGACTTCAATAGGGGTGAGCAGGCGAGCCGGAACGTCTTTCAGCCCGTTATTCAGCGTTGCGTCTGCTTTAGGTTGCTTGCCATTACCCAGTTCCACGGCGATTTCCGCCGCCGTATTGGCAAGCTCGGTAATCGGTTTGTAGACCGTCATGGTTTGGGTGCCTGCGATGATGCGTTTTACGCCAGCCAGATCGGCATCCTGTCCTGAAATGGCGACTTTACCGGCCAGCCCCTGTGCACTCAGGGCCTGGATAGCACCGCCTGCGGTGGCATCGTTGGAGGCCACAACCGCATCAATTTTGTTGTTGTTGGCCGTCAGCGCGTTTTCCATAATCTTCAGCGCGTTTTCTGGCAGCCAGCCGTCGGCCCACTGATCGCCGACCACTTTAATTTTCCCGTTGTCGATGTACGGCTTAAGGACTTTCATTTGCCCTTCGCGGAACAGCTTGGCGTTGTTATCCACCGGAGAGCCGCCCATCAGGAAATAATTGCCCTGAGGCACTTTGTCGATCAGGCTTTGCGCCTGTAATTCCCCGACTTTTTCATTGTCGAACGAAATATAATAATCAATGTCCGCATTATTAATCATGCGGTCATAGGCCAGGACTTTAATGCCTTCCTGTTTGGCTTCTTTCACCACGTTACTTAATACCTGGCCGTTATAGGGGATAATGACCAGCACATCGACGCCACGGTTAATCATATTCTCAATCTGCGACATTTGTGTTTCTTCGTTGCCGTTAGCCGACTGAACAAACACGCTGGCGCCGAGGGATTCTGCTTTTTTAACAAAAATATCGCGATCTTTTTGCCAGCGCTCCAGGCGCAGGTCGTCAATCGCCATGCCAATTTTGACCTCTTTGGCATGTCCTGCAAAGCTTGCAAGGAGGAGCGTAGTGCAGAGCGTTAGAGTCAGGTTCTTTATCTTCATAATTATTAGGCCTTTTTGTAGGGGTATATGTTGCTGAGATAAAAGAAACATTCACTGCTGGGACGCAGCAAATTTTTAACGCGGAAAGGCGGGCTGGCAATTACAGATTTTTATCTTCGCATTATGATATTTGGTTTATTTCTGAATTTATGACCGCGATCGGATTTTAAAATACGTAACGTCTTAATTACATTTGATTCTGGAATATGCGCCGAAAAATAGTTTGTCTGCGCATTATTTTGCGAGCCAGCGCACAGTTGTGCATTCTCTCAATAGCAGTGTGAAATAACGTAATTGAGCAACCCAAAATGTCTATTCACTATTACTCCTGTATCAACGACTCGCCGCATACCCTGATTATGGAGCTCAATATGCAAGCTTATTTCGACCAACTCGATCGTGTTCGTTACGAAGGCCCGAAAACGACCAATCCTTTAGCATTTCGTCACTACAACCCGGATGAGCTGGTGCTGGGTAAGCGCATGGAAGATCATCTGCGCTTTGCCGCCTGTTACTGGCATACCTTCTGCTGGAATGGCGCCGATATGTTCGGCGTGGGCTCCTTTGATCGCCCATGGCAGCAGCCGGGTGAGGCCATCGAACTGGCAAAGCGCAAAGCCGACGTTGCGTTTGAGTTCTTCCACAAGCTGAACGTGCCGTACTACTGCTTCCATGACGTCGACGTGTCGCCGGAAGGCGCATCGCTGAAAGAGTATCTGAACAACTTTGCACAGATGGTGGATGTACTGGCAGCAAAACAGCAGCAAAGCGGCGTAAAGCTGCTCTGGGGCACGGCAAACTGCTTCACTAACCCACGCTACGGCGCGGGTGCGGCAACCAACCCGGATCCGGAAGTGTTTAGCTGGGCGGCCACGCAGGTGGTGACGGCAATGAACGCCACGCATCAGTTGGGCGGCGAAAACTATGTCCTGTGGGGCGGACGTGAAGGCTATGAAACCCTGCTCAACACCGATCTGCGTCAGGAGCGCGAGCAGATTGGCCGCTTTATGCAGATGGTTGTCGACCACAAGCACAAAATTGGCTTCCGCGGCACGCTGTTGATTGAGCCGAAGCCGCAGGAACCAACGAAGCATCAGTATGACTACGACGTGGCGACGGTGTATGGCTTCCTGAAGCAGTTCGGTCTGGAAAAAGAGATCAAAGTGAACATTGAGGCCAACCACGCCACGCTGGCGGGCCACTCTTTCCACCACGAGATCGCGTCTGCGATTGCGCTGGGCATCTTCGGCTCGGTCGATGCGAACCGTGGCGATGCGCAGCTGGGCTGGGACACCGATCAGTTCCCGAACAGCGTGGAAGAGAACGCGCTGGTGATGTACGAAATCATCAAAGCGGGTGGTTTCACTACCGGCGGCCTGAACTTTGACGCCAAAGTGCGTCGCCAGAGCACCGACAAATACGATCTGTTCTACGGCCACATTGGCGCGATGGACACCATGGCGCTGGCGCTGAAAGTGGCGGCACGTATGATTGAAGACGGCGAGCTGGATAAACGCGTGGCGAAGCGTTACAGCGGCTGGAACAGTGAACTGGGCCAGCAAATATTGAAAGGGCAGTTATCGCTTGCGGACATCGCGAAGTACGCTGAACAACATCAGCTGGCGCCGCAGCACCAGAGCGGGCACCAGGAACTGCTGGAAAATCTGGTTAATCACTACCTGTTCGATAAATAACAGCATCCAGGCCCGGTACGCGGAAGCGCCACCGGGCATTTCTGTCAAAGGAGTCACCGCAATGTATATCGGGATCGATCTGGGCACATCGGGTGTGAAAGCCATCCTGTTAAGCGAGCAGGGCGAGGTGTTAGCAACGCAGACAGAAAAGCTGCAGGTTTCACGTCCGCATCCGCTGTGGTCGGAACAGGACCCGGAGCAGTGGTGGCAGGCAACGGATCGTGCAATCAAAGCTTTAGGCGAGCAGCATAGCCTGCGCGACGTTAAAGCGCTGGGGATTGCCGGGCAAATGCACGGCGCTACGCTGCTGGACAGCGAGCATCGCGTGTTGCGACCCGCCATTCTCTGGAACGATGGCCGCTGTGCGGAAGAGTGCGCGCTTCTTGAGGCGCATGTACCCACGTCTCGTGAAATTACCGGCAACCTGATGATGCCCGGCTTTACGGCGCCCAAACTGCTGTGGGTGCAGCGACACGAGCCGGAGATTTTCCGTCAGGTGGCGAAAGTTCTGCTGCCGAAAGACTATCTGCGCTTTCGTATGACGGGCGATTTTGCTTCCGACATGTCCGATGCCGCAGGCACGATGTGGCTCGACGTGGCGAAACGCGACTGGAGCGAGGCGATGCTGGATGCTTGCCATCTAACCCGGGAACACATGCCCGCGCTGTTCGAAGGTAGCGAGGTAACAGGCACGTTGCTGCCGTACGTTGCGGAACGCTGGAATATGCCTGCCGTACCGGTGGTTGCCGGGGGCGGTGACAATGCCGCGGGTGCCGTGGGCGTCGGCATGGTTGAGGCGGGTCAGGCGATGCTGTCGCTGGGAACGTCTGGCGTCTATTTTGCCGTCAGTGACGGCTATCGCAGCAATCCCGAAAGCGCGGTGCACAGTTTCTGTCATGCGCTTCCTGGGAAATGGCATTTGATGTCGGTGATGCTGAGCGCTGCGTCCTGCCTGGACTGGGCGGCGAAATTGACCGGGATGGCTGATGTTCCTGCGTTGATTGCCGCAGCACAGCAGGCGGATGAAAATGCCGGTACCGTCTGGTTTTTACCGTATCTTTCCGGCGAACGTACGCCGCACAACAACCCGGAAGCGAAAGGGGTGTTTTTTGGCTTAACCCATCAGCATGGTCCGGCAGAACTGGCGCGTGCAGTTCTGGAAGGGGTGGGCTATGCGCTGGCCGACGGGATGGACGTGGTGCACGACTGCGGCCTGAAACCGACGAGCGTCACCCTGATTGGAGGAGGTGCGCGAAGCCCTTACTGGCGACAAATGCTGTCGGATATCAGCGGGTTGCAGCTGGATTTCCGCACGGGAGGGGATGTTGGCCCCGCGCTCGGCGCCGCGCGTCTGGCGCAGATTGCTGTGAACCCGGAAAAACCGCTTTCACAACTGCTGCCGCAGCTTACCCTTGAGCAGGCGCATTTCCCGAACGCGGTAAACCATGCGCGGTACGCGGAAAGGCGCGCGGTATTCCGTAAAATCTACCAGCAGCTGCTGCCGCTAATGTCGTAAATACGCTTGTCCGGGAGAGGCACGAGGATGTCCTTTTTTGGTCTGTTCGTGCCTTCCTTTCCTTGCCAGTATGGTGTCACACCCACTGGCGAGGAGATCCATCATGTCACGTATTGCACTCATCAATATTGATACTCAGCAGTCCTTCCATCACCGCAATTACTGGCAGGAAAGCGAGATCCCTGCCTTTCAGCAGGCGATTCTGGGGCTGATTGATGGCTGCCAGGCACGCAATATCCCGGTCGTTGATATTTTTCATGTGGATGAAGACGGTCCTTTCACCCTGGAAAGCGGCTATGTCAAACCGATGGCCTTTTTACGTCATCAGCCGGATGTGGTTTTTCAGAAACACGTCCATAATGCCTTCACGGATACCGGGCTTGACCGCTGGCTGCGCGAGCGTGATATCAACCAGCTGATTATCTGCGGCATTCGCACTGAACAATGCTGTGAAACCACCGCCCGGGTGGCATCCGATCTGGGTTATGCTGTGACCTTTGTAAGCGAGGCGACGCTGACGTTTCCCATGACGTACAAAGGGATAACCCTTAGCGCAGCGGAAATTCGCCACCGTACCGAAACGGTACTGTCCGGGCGTTTTGCCGAAATTAAAACGGTAGCGGAGACGCTGGAGTCACTGTAATGCCCATCGACGTCTGGTTCGTCATGTTACCTGGAGTCCTGTCATTAGATATGACGGGCCCGGCGGAGACCTTTGTGCTGGCTGGCGACGCGTTTCGTCTGCATTACATTGGCCCGCAACCGGAGGTTACGACGTCGATTGGCCTGACGATGAACGGTATTCAGCCATTGCCGGAGCGTCTTCCAGAGGGAAGTCTGCTGGTATTGCCCGGCGTGAGTGACTCCCGCTCTCAGTTTTCGACGCCACAGGCGTTACAGATACAGCACTGGCTGATGCGCCTGCAGCCGGTCATTTTGCACCGGGATATCATGGTAATGTGCGTCTGTTCAGGCGCTCTACTGGCGGCGAAATCGGGCCTGTTGAACAACCGTCAGTGTACAACCCACCATGACGTTATCGGCCGTTTACGCACTGCGGCTCCCACGGCGATGATTAAAGAAAACCGCATCTTTGTGCAGGATGAGAACATCTGGACCAGCGCAGGCATCACGTCTGGCATCGATCTGGCGCTGCATATGATTAACCGCCTGTGCGGCCCCGAAAAGGCGCTGAGTGTGGCGCGCGAGATGGTGGTCTGGTTCCGCCGTTCCGGTGACGATCCCCAGCTATCCCCGTGGCTACGCTATCGCAATCATCTTCATCCGGCGATCCATCGAGCGCAGGATGCGCTCACCGCCGAGCCGCAAAAAGCGTGGAGCTTGCCTGATATCGCCGCGCTGGCGCACGTCAGCCCGCGCCATCTTACCCGGCTTTTCCAGACTCATTTAGGCATTAGCGTTCGCGATTATCTGGAGCAGCTGCGTCTGGCGGCGGCGGAGCAGTGGCTATTGCAGGGGCGCGGCGTGGAGCAGGCTTCGCTGGCGGCAGGGTTTTCCTCCCCGCGCCAGTACCATCGTGCCCGGCAGCGCAGCGTTAACTGACGAAGCGGCGAACGTCTATTTTTTGCAGCAGCATCGACAGCAGCAGGCTGATCGCCAGCGTAGCGGCAAAAATCCAGATGATATCCAGCACCGGCCAGCTTTTTAGCTCAACGCCTCTTGTCCTAAGCGCGTGGATAACCAGCGCGTGAAAACCGTAAATCCCGAGAGAGTGTCGTGAAATGACGCTCAGTACGGGAAGGGGACGCGCATTCAGGGTGTTTTTAACGAGCGTGAGCAGCGATACGGCACAGATAAAGACCATCGGCCCGCAGTAGAGATACCAGGTATCGGCAAAATTACCGCGCCACTGCAGCTCATGCAGCGTCCCGCGTGAAATCACCGCCACGCCAGCGATAAACAGCGCCCCGCAGAGCCAGCTCAGACCGCGTTTTTGCGTCTCCATCATCCCGATGGCGCGCCCCAGCATGCCGTAAAGCACGTAGTAAAAGGTATCGCCGTTGATATAGAGGTTCACCGGCAGCCACTCAACGCCGTCGATTTTCTGCGAGACCGTATTAGGGTTGGCGACAATGCCAATGACCACCATCAGGGCCAGAAGCATTTTCCCGCTGACGTTTTTCACCTGAATGAGCGGGGAGACCAGATAGATAACGATAATGGCGAAGAAGAACCACAGGTGGTAGAACACCGGTTTTTGCAGCACGTATTTCAGCGATAGTCCGGCGTTTATTGAGGTAAACAGGGTGATATAGAGCAGGGCAACGGCGCTGTAAAACCCCAGGCAGGCCGCGATGCGGATGAAGTGCCTTGGCTGCGCGCTGCGCTCGCCAAAAAAGAGAAAGCCGGAAATCATAAAGAACAGCGGCACGCTGACGCGTGACGCAGAGTTGAGAATATTGGCGATATCCCAGTTAACGGGGCTGATGCTGTGGGCATTCGTAACGTACCAGGTCGTTGTGTGGATCATGACCACCATCAGACACGCTATTCCTCGCAGGTTATCAATCCAGTTAATTTTTGACGGCATCAGTTCCTCGTATTCCCTGTAAATTGAGTGTGACTCCCATTGTCCAAAAGTCTTCGTTTGGAAAATTCTGAGTTTTATGCGCAGGCTTGCCGGGAGACCGCGAGATTCGCAGAATGGCAGTCCTTAATCTATAAAAGTGTTGATACTAAAAATAACAGCCGCTGACCAGGACGGTAATAAAAATGATGATGAAGCGTGTGGCGTCACTCTTTCTGCTGTTGATCCTGGCGGGATGCAGTGCGCCGCAAGAAGCACCCGTGCAAAAAGCGCAGCAGGGTAAAATGAGCCCGGAACGTTCGCTGAATATGGAAGCGCTCTGTAAAGATCGGGCCGCTCGGCGCTATAACTCGGACGTTCAAAAAATTGATGTCACCGGGTTCGAGCGTTTTCAGGGAAGCTACGAGCTACGGGGCCATACGTCGCGCAAAGAGGGCTTTGTCTGCTCGTTTGATGCGGACGGTCAGTTTTTACACCTCTCCATGCGCTAGCCTGCTCGTATAATCAGCAGCCAGACGCCGTCAGCGTTCTGGCCGGAAGGCTTATTTCCCAATTTTCCCTAAACAACCCCGTTTCGTACTGTATATCTTGCAGCCAGCGGGTATACTGGTCCCTTCCATTTAAAACCACACGTATCCAGCACGAAATACTATGCAAAAGTTTGATACCAAGACCTTCCAGGGCCTGATCCTGACCTTACAGGATTACTGGGCTCGTCAGGGCTGTACCATTGTTCAACCTTTGGACATGGAAGTCGGCGCCGGCACTTCACACCCGATGACCAGTCTGCGTGCGTTGGGGCCAGAGCCAATGGCGACCGCGTATGTGCAGCCTTCCCGTCGTCCGACCGATGGTCGTTACGGTGAGAACCCGAACCGTCTGCAGCATTACTATCAGTTCCAGGTGGTGATTAAGCCATCACCCGACAACATTCAGGAACTGTACCTCGGGTCGCTGAAAGAGCTGGGTATGGATCCAACCATCCACGACATCCGTTTCGTGGAAGATAACTGGGAGAACCCAACGCTGGGTGCCTGGGGTCTGGGTTGGGAAGTGTGGCTTAACGGTATGGAAGTGACCCAGTTCACTTACTTCCAGCAGGTGGGTGGTCTGGAATGTAAGCCGATCACCGGTGAAATCACCTACGGTCTGGAACGTCTGGCGATGTACATTCAGGGCGTAGACAGCGTTTACGACCTGGTCTGGAGCGACGGCCCGCTGGGTAAAACCACCTACGGCGACGTGTTCCATCAGAACGAAGTGGAGCAATCCACCTATAACTTCGAATACGCAGACGTGGACTTCCTGTTCACCTGCTTCGAGCAGTACGAGAAAGAAGCGCAGCAGCTGCTGGCGCTGGAGACTCCACTGCCGCTGCCTGCTTACGAGCGTATTCTGAAGGCCGCCCACAGTTTCAACCTGCTGGATGCCCGCAAAGCCATCTCCGTGACTGAACGTCAGCGCTACATTCTGCGTATTCGTACCCTGACCAAAGCCGTTGCAGAAGCTTACTATGCGTCCCGTGAAGCCCTTGGCTTCCCGATGTGCAACCGAAACAAATAAGAGGCGGCCATGTCTGAGAAAACTTTCCTGGTGGAAATCGGCACCGAAGAGCTGCCACCAAAAGCCCTGCGCAGCCTGGCTGAATCTTTTGCTGCGAACGTGACCGCCGAGCTGGATAACGCTGGCCTGGCGCACGGTAAAATTGAGTGGTTTGCTGCACCGCGCCGTCTGGCGCTGAAAGTGGCAAATCTGGCGGCGTCCCAGCCAGATCGCGAAGTCGAAAAACGTGGCCCGGCGATTGCCCAGGCGTTTGACGCTGAAGGCAAGCCGAGCAAAGCGGCGGAAGGCTGGGCGCGCGGCTGCGGCATCACCGTCGATCAGGCCGAGCGTCTGACCACGGATAAAGGCGAGTGGCTGCTGTACCGTGCGCACGTGAAGGGCGAAAGCGCGGAAGCGCTGCTGCCGGACATGATTGCCACGTCTCTGGCGAAGCTGCCTATTCCTAAGCTGATGCGCTGGGGCGCGTCCGACGTGCACTTCGTGCGTCCGGTTCACACCGTGACCCTGCTGCTGGGCGACACCGTTATTCCGGCCACCATTCTGGGCGTGGCGTCCGATCGCGTGATCCGCGGCCACCGCTTTATGGGCGAGCCAGAGTTCACCATCGACAATGCCGACCAGTACCCGCAGATCCTGCTGGAGCGCGGTAAGGTCATTGCTAACTACGAACAGCGTAAAGCCAAAATCAAAGCGGACGCGGAAGAAGCGGCACGCAAGATTGGCGGTAACGCCGACCTGAGCGACAGCCTGCTGGAAGAAGTGACCTCTCTGGTTGAATGGCCGGTTGTGCTGACTGCGAAATTCGAAGAGAAATTCCTCGCCGTTCCGGCTGAAGCACTGGTGTACACGATGAAGGGTGACCAGAAGTACTTCCCGGTCTATGCCAACGACGGCAAGCTGCTACCAAACTTTATCTTCGTGGCAAACATCGAATCGAAAGATCCGAGCCAGATTATATCCGGTAACGAAAAAGTAGTGCGTCCGCGTCTGGCGGATGCCGAGTTCTTCTTCAATACCGACCGCAAAAAGCGTCTGGAAGATAACCTGCCGCGCCTGCAGACCGTACTGTTCCAGCAGCAGCTGGGGACGCTGCGCGACAAGACCGACCGTATTGCGGAACTGTCCGGCTGGATTGCCCGTGAAATCGGTGCGGACGTCAACCACGCAACCCGTGCTGGCCTGCTGTCTAAATGCGACCTGATGACCAACATGGTGTTCGAATTTACCGACACCCAGGGCGTGATGGGCATGCACTACGCGCGTCACGATGGCGAAGCGGAAGACGTGGCTGTTGCCCTGAACGAGCAGTATCAGCCGCGCTTTGCGGGTGACGAGCTGCCGTCCAACCCGGTTGCCTGTGCCGTGGCGATCGCCGATAAGATGGACACCCTGGCGGGTATCTTCGGTATCGGTCAGCATCCAAAAGGCGACAAAGACCCGTTTGCGCTGCGTCGTGCCGCGCTGGGCGTGCTGCGTATCATCGTTGAGAAGAACCTGAACCTGGATCTGCAGACCCTGACCGAAGAAGCGGTGCGTCTGTACGGCGACAAGCTGACCAACGCGAACGTGGTGGATGACGTGATCGACTTTATGCTCGGTCGTTTCCGCGCCTGGTATCAGGATGAAGGTTACACCGTCGACACCATTCAGGCGGTGCTGGCGCGTCGTCCGACCCGTCCGGCTGATTTCGATGCGCGTATGAAGGCGGTTTCCCACTTCCGTACGCTGGAAGCGGCATCTGCTCTGGCGGCGGCCAACAAGCGTGTATCCAACATTCTGGCGAAATCCGACGAGACGCTGAACGAGCGTGTGAACGCCGCGACGCTGAAAGAGCCGGAAGAGATCGCCCTGGCGATGCAGGTTGTGGTGCTGCGCGACAAGCTCGAGCCGGTCTTCGCGGAAGGTCGCTACCAGGAAGCGCTGGTGGAGCTGGCCGAACTGCGTGATGTGATCGACGCCTTCTTCGAGAAAGTGATGGTGAACGTAGAAGATAAAGAGCTGCGTATTAACCGTCTCTCTATGCTCGAAAAACTGCGTGAGCTGTTCCTGCGCGTAGCGGATATTTCGCTGCTGCAGTAATGTGCCCGTTGATACAAATGCTAAAAACCCGCTTCGGCGGGTTTTTTTATGATGTGTTGCTGAAAATTTAACCTTGAAACCGTCAACACATTACCGCTATCCTTATCCACGTTAACTTTCTCGCGCTGGAGAGCCCCCCAAAAATGAACAAACACGACTGATGAATTTCGATCCTTGCTAAACGCCACCGCGTCGGCAGGGGATGTTTTGATTTCATTCAGGAGTGCTTATGGCTCATTTTGCGCAGCCCCCTTCTTTTATTTTGCATCAGGTCACCTGTCAGTTTCCGACGGGCGATACCCTTTTTGGCCCGCTGAATCTCACGCTGGAACCCTCTCTGTGCGCGCTGGTTGGCCGCAACGGCAGCGGAAAAACGCGTCTGCTGCGTCTGCTGGCGGGGCTGGACGAACCGGCTACCGGTAATATTGAACGCTTTGGCTCGCATGTCTTTGTGGCGCAGCAGCACGTTATTTCTTCGCAGACGACGCTGGCTGAACTTCTCGGATATGATGCGATTTTTACTGCGCGTAAGCGCATCGACAGCGGTGATTACCAGCCTGACGATCTGGCGTTGCTCGACGGCTACTGGGATGTAGCCGAGCGACTGAGCGAGGCGTTTATCAATGCGAAGCTCCCGGCGTTTGATCCGGATAAGCCTGCCCAGGAACTCAGCGGCGGCGAGCGCATCCGCGCCCTGCTGTGCGGGGCGTTTACGGCTGAAGCGGATTTCATGCTGCTGGACGAACCGACTAACCATCTGGATCAACAAGGTCGGGCGTGGTTCTACGACCAGTTGAGTCGCTATCAGGGCGGCGTGCTGGTGGCCTCTCATGACCGCGAACTTCTGGAGCAGGTGCCGCGTATTCTTGAGCTGAGCGCCTCGGGTCTGTGCAGCTACGGTGGAAATTATGCGGATTATCAAGCCCAGCGCGATGCCGAACAGCAGGCTGCCCGCGCGGCGCTGGAACATGCGGCAACCGAGCGCAAACGCACCCGCGCGCGTATGCAAAAAGAGCATGATGACAGCCAGCGGCGGTCGGCAAAGACGTTACGCACCGTCGATACCCTGAATATCGCATCGTTCGAGCGGGTCAAATATAAAGGCGCGGCAAAGGAGCGGATCGGCTCATGGAAAAAACAGCACAGCGAGCAAAATGAAGCCCTGAACGCCGCGGTAAACAAGGCGCGTGAGCGGGTTGAAGACGATAACCCGGTGATGTTCACCCTGCCGGGAAGTCAGGTCCCGGAGGGCAAACAGGTACTGGTGCTGGAGGATCTGGTGTTGCCGCATCTGCCTGTTCCACCGCTTACCTGGCGTATGGACGGACCGATGCGCGTGGCGTTAAAGGGACCGAACGGCTGTGGGAAATCGACGTTGTTAAAAACCATCCTCGGCGAGGTTACTCCCTCTTCGGGTGCCTGTAAGGTATCCGTCAGCTGTGCTTATCTCGACCAGCATCTGTCACAACTCGATCTCACGCAGTCGGTCATGACGCATCTCAATTTGAGTCATACCCCTCTGGAAGAGGGAGTATTGCGAACCCGTTTAGCGCAGCTTCAACTGGGGGCCGACAAAGTGAAACTCCCATTGGCGGCGCTCAGCGGCGGCGAGCGTCTTAAGGCTGCCCTGGCCTGCGCGCTGTGGCGCGCGGAGGCCGCGCAGCTTCTTCTACTGGATGAACCGACCAACCATCTGGATCTGGCTTCAGTCCAGGCCATTGAAGCGGCGCTGGCCGGTTTCCCTGGGGCTCTGCTGGTGGTATCACACGATGAGGCTTTTTTAAGAGGCCTGGCGTTAACGCATGAGCTGGTATGGGAAGAGGCGGGTTGGCGTTGTGATAGCCTGTAAAACACAAGCCCCCGCAAAGGCGGGGGCATTCAATCTTCATTACGCTATCTGTTTGCTGAGTGCAGGGTTGGCCTGAATCAGGCGCATCAGCCGTAACTCGGTTGGGGTGGGTTTCTCACGTTTTGACTCCCACTCCTGCACCATAGCCACGCTGACACCCATCGCTCTGGCGAATTCTTCGGTTTTCAGTCCTGTCCCTTTGCGCAATTGCTCATATTCTGTAAAGGGATTGGATTTTTGTTGCAGGGTAATCATCTGCGGTACATCTTTAAAAATGATCTGTTCCAGACTGCTCAGCAGTTCAAACTCAGGATCTTTATATTCCATTGAGGACTCCTCTTAAATCTCACATCGTGATCAAGAACATCAGAGAGCCAGTTAAGAATAGTCCCTAATACCAACCCAGGATCGTCACGGGTGTGATTAATTGTGCGGTAACGATCGCTGTATCCGATTCAGCAATATGGATAGTTATGCTAATTCCCTGATTAGTCATAGGTCGGCTTCGCCAGGTATTTTTTTGTAAATGATAAGAAATAAATCGGCAATAGCCGTTTTGCATGAAAAGAGTATCTTGCAAGGCTGACCTGGACTATCCTTGTCAGCGTCGGGCACGCGTGTGCCGGTGTGCGCTTTTTTGGGTGAAAGGAGTAATAAAATGGCGACAGGAAAGTCCTGCTCTCGCTGGTTTGCGCCTATTGCGGCGTTGTTGATGGTTGTTAGCCTGAGTGGGTGTTTTGATAAAGAAGGCGATCAGCGCAAAGCGTTTATCGATTTTCTGCAGAATACAGTGATGCGCAGCGGCGAGCGGTTGCCGACGCTGACTGCGGATCAGAAAAAACAGTTTGGTCCCTTCGTGTCCGATTACGCCATTCTTTATGGTTATTCACAGCAGGTGAGCCAGGCGATGGATTCCGGTATCCGCCCGGTAGTGGATAGCGTGAACGCCATCCGCGTTCCACAGGATTATGTGACGCAGCGTGAACCGCTGCGCCAGTCCAACGGTGCACTTGGCGTGCTGAGCCAGCAGTTGCAAAATGCGAAAATGCAGGCTGACGCGTCACGTTCTGCGCTCAAGCAAGGTGACGATCTTAAACCGGTCTTCGACAAAGTGTATGAGAAAGTGGTGACCAAGCCTTCTGAAGCGCTGCAACCGCTGATTCCGGCTGCGCAAATCTTCACGCAGCAACTGGTTCAGGTAGGTGACTTTATCGCCCAGCAGGATACGCAGGTGAGCTTTGTTGCCAACGGTATTCAGTTCCCGACCTCGCAGCAGGCAAGCCAGTATAATACGCTGATTGGGCCGCTGGCCTCCCAGCATCAGGCCTTTAGCCAGGCCTGGAGTGCGGCAGTCACTGCCACAGAATAAACCGAAAAACCCCCGCTTCTGGCGGGGTTTTTTTATGCCTGTCGAAAATAACGCTTGTCATTCCTCTACCACATCGGTATAACTATTCCCGTCGGTTTGTTACACAGACCTAAAGCAGTTTAGTAAAGCAGTCCAGATTGTTATCCATAGATACCCTTCGTAGTGACCCTTCCTTCATCGCTTAAAAATCTGTAACGCAATCCATCAAGCCGGAAGGCACAATATATTTGTTAATAAGGTAATTTCTATGTCTGCTAAAATGACTGGTCTGGTAAAATGGTTCAACGCTGATAAAGGTTTCGGCTTCATCACTCCTGACGATGGCTCTAAAGACGTGTTCGTACACTTCTCTGCTATCCAGAACGATGGCTACAAATCTCTGGACGAAGGTCAGAAAGTGTCCTTCACCATCGAAAGCGGCGCTAAAGGCCCAGCAGCTGGTAACGTTGTAAGCCTGTAAGCTTCCAACCCAGTAGCAAAAAATTTAAAAACCCGCCTTCTGGCGGGTTTTTTCGTTTCTAC
Organism: Enterobacter sp. 148H3; assembly: GCF_034107425.1. Lineage (NCBI taxonomy): Bacteria > Pseudomonadati > Pseudomonadota > Gammaproteobacteria > Enterobacterales > Enterobacteriaceae > Enterobacter > Enterobacter sp. 148H3. The sequence goes on from NZ_JAWNEI010000008.1 coordinate 223,173, forward strand.
CGTTGCACCTGCGGGTTCACGCAGTTTATCTCCACCTTTCCGCTAAGGGCGGCAATTAGATTATCGACCGCCGTGGCCGCCATATTGTAGCGCGTCTCATGGGTGGCTGAACCGATGTGGGGCAGGGCAACCACGTTAGGCAGCGAAAGCAGCGGCGAATCCACCGGCAGCGGCTCCTGCTCAAACACGTCCAGACCTGCTGCATGGATCTGACCGTTTTTAAGGGCCTCAATCAGCGCCTTCTCATCCACCACCGGGCCACGACCCGCGTTGATGAAAATGGCTGACGTCTTCATTTTTTCAAACGCCTCTTTGCCAATCAGATGACGGGTTTCGTTCGTGAGCGGCAGAACCAGGCAGACAAAATCGGCTTCCTGCAGCAGGGTATCCAGCTCGCAGTAACGGGCGTTGAAGCGTTCTTCGGCTTCACCGTGATGGCGACGCGCGTTATACAGAATCGGCATGTTAAAACCAAAATGCGCGCGCTGCGCCAGCGCCAGCCCGATACGACCCATACCGACAATGCCCAGCGTCTTGCCGTGAACGTCCACGCCGAACCAGTCCGGACCAATGCTTTTTGTCCATTCGCCCGCTTTGACGCGCTCAGCCACTTCCACCACGCGACGGGCCGTGGTGAGCATCAGCGCCATCAGCGTATCGGCCACGGTTTCCGTCAGGGCATGTGGGGTATGCATCAGCAGGATCTTGCGGGCGTTAAGGGCATCCACGTCGAAGTTGTCGTAACCCACGGAAACGGTTGAGGTAGCACGAAGCTTCGGCATTTTTTCCAGCAGGGCGACATCCACTTTCTCGCTTGAACCCAGCAGGCCTTCGGCGCTGGCGAACGCGTCGGCGTGCTGTGCCAGGGTTTCCGGGCTCAGGTTCTTCACATGCGTGACGGTGAAGTGTTCTTCAAGGCGTTTCTGCAGATCTTCCGGCAGTGCTTTATACAAAATGACGGACGGCTTCATGCTAATCTCCGTTGATTTTTAAGGATTCAGGCGTGGCGAGCGCCGACAGGGTGTTGTTGATTATTAGCAGGCTTAACAATCAGAGTAAGCCACACGGAGGCGAAAAGCGCCACCCCCATAAAGATGTACGATGCGGACGGGCTGCCGGTGGCACCGTTCAGGTAGCCGACGAACCAGGAGCCGCAGAACGAGCCCAGCGCACCCATGCTGTTAATTAACGCCATTGCGCCACCCGCAACGTTACGCGGGAGCATCTCCGGGATGATGGCAAAGAACGGTCCGTAAGGGGCGTACATGGCCGCACCGGCAATCACCAGCAGGGTGTAAGAGGCCCAGAAATGGTTTGCGCCCACGGCCCAGGAGCCAATAAAGGCGAAGGCAGCAATCAGCAGCAGCGGCCAGACAAACAATTTACGGTTCTGCAGCTTGTCCGATGCCCAGGAGACGACGATCATGGCGATGGTTGCCGCCAGATATGGTACGGATGACAGCCAGCCTACTTCGACCATGCCGAGGTTCTCGCCGCCGCTGCGGATAATGGACGGCAGCCACAGCACAAAGCCGTACACGCCAATGCTCCAGGTAAAATACTGCGCGCAGAGCAGGATCACGTTACGCGAGCGGAAGGCTTCACCATAGTTACGTACCGCCTTCAGGCCCTGCTGTTCTTTGTCCAGCTGCGCCTGCAGCGCCGCTTTCTCATCTTCAGAAAGCCATTTCGCCTGGGCTGGTTTATCTTTCACCAGCACCCACCAGCAGAAGGCCCAGATAATCGCCGGCACCCCTTCAATGATAAACATTTCGCGCCAGCCGAAGGACTGGATCAGGTAGCCGGACACCACCGACATCCACAGTACCGTTACCGGGTTACCGAGGATAAGGAAGGTATTCGCGCGCGAGCGTTCAGATTTGGTAAACCAGTTGCTGATGTAGATCAGCATCGCCGGCATAACCGCCGCCTCAACGACGCCGAGGATAAAGCGAATGGCGGCCAGGGCAGGAATATTGTTCACCATGCCGGTCAGTGACGCGCAGGCGCCCCACAGGATCAGACAGATGAAGATCAGCTTACGCACGCTGCGGCGTTCCGCATAAATCGCGCCGGGGATCTGGAAGAAGAAGTAGCCCAGGAAGAAAAGGGCACCCAGCAGGGAGGAGATACCTTTGGTGATGCCAAGGTCCTCTGTGATCCCTGCCGCAGACGCGAAGCTGAAGTTGGCACGGTCAAGGTACGCCAGGCTGTAGGTGATAAACACGATTGGCATGATGTACCACCAGCGTTTTACTGCATTGGTCGAACTGTTCATAGGCTTGCCTCTGTTGTTGAGGTTGTTACCGCCGTTGTCTGTAGGGTACACGGTGGTTTAATTATTTGGTGTGGCTTGCTGCCCTCACCCTGGCCCTCTCCCATAGGGAGAGGGAATTTAAACGCCGAGCTGTGCTCGCGTTGGTAATCCTTCGCTGTCGCCCTGCACCTGAATGGCCAGCGAGCCAATCTTGTTGCCTCGAGCGACGGCCTGCGGCAGCGTTTTGCCTTCCAGCAGGGCGCTAATCACGCCCACGGCAAAGCCGTCGCCCGCGCCGACGGTGTCGACTACGTTCTCGACCTTCACCGCCGCGACCGCGCCCTGTTCGCCGTCGGCCGTTTTAAACCATGCGCCATCAGCACCGGTTTTCAGCACCACCGCTTTTACCCCTTTATTCAGATAGAAATCGGCAATGCCTTCCGGCGTGCTTTCGCCGGTGAGGATCATCCCTTCTTTCAGGCCTGGCAGAACCCAGTCCGCCCTGAACGCCAGACGGTTCAGTTTCTCCACCATTTCCGCTTCGCTTTTCCACAGCACCGGGCGCAGGTTGGGGTCGAACGATATGGTTTTCCCCTGGCCTTTCAGAGTGGTCGCGGCATGATCGAGCAGCTCATACGAGCTGGCAGACAGCGCGGCCGCCACGCCGCTCAGGTGAAGATGGCGCGCGGCGGCAAAGTAATCTGTGTGGTAATCCGCGACAGACAGGTGGCTTGCGGCCGATCCTTTACGGAAATACTCCACGATGGGATCGGTTCCATTTTCGACCTTAGATTTAAGCTGAAAGCCGGTAGGGAAGCGTCCGTCGAGGGTGACGCCTGCGGCATCAATCCCCTCTTTTTTCAGCGAATCGAGAACGAAATGGCCAAAGCTGTCGTCCCCCACGCGGCTGACCCAGCCCACGTTCAGGCCAAGACGCGCCAGGCCGGTTGCGACGTTGAGTTCAGCGCCTGCGACGCGTTTGATAAAGTGCTCTACCGCGCTCAGCTCGCCCGTTTCGGTGGCGACAAACATCGCCATGGCCTCGCCGATCGTGATGACATCCAGCGTCTTGTGCATGGTTTACTCCTCGCGCAGCAGGTTGACGTAATGGCGGGTAACGGCGGTTAAATCCGCCCCTTCCAGCGGGAACTCGATACCGCGCGGGGCATCGGCAGGCAGCTGGCCGAGCAGATCCAGCCAGCGCGCATCGGCGCGGTCCGGCGCCACGGCGCGGAAGTTATCTTTGTGCGGCACGGCGGCCTTCACGTGGATATAGCTCACCGCAGGGGCCAGATGACGGGCGGCCTCTTCGGGGGAATCGCCAACCCATAGCCAGTTGCCCATGTCGAAGGTTAGCGTGACGGGTAAAGCCATTTCCCGACAGGCGGCCTGGAAGCGCTGCATGGGGGCGAGCTGCCCGCAGTCGGTCTGATCGTTCTCCACGACCAGCGCCATACCGCTTGCAATAAGCTGGCTACGCAGGGCGTCAAGAGGCTGCGCATCCTGGAAATGGCCCAGGGAAACCTTCAGCCACAGGGCGTTCAGGGTGTTGGCTTCAGAAAGATAGCGGGGCAGGTCCGGGTTGAGGTTGCCGTCGGGCATAAACAGGGCGGCGGGTGCGGAGTAGCACGCAAGCAGGCCCAGCAGCTCAATGGATTCACCCAGCGCAGGCAGTGCCAGCAGCTCTTCGCTGTTGAACAGTTCCCGGCGGATCTCCACGCCGTCTGCCCCTGCGCCTGCAATAACGGGAAGCATCGCCCGCTGACCGCCTGCCTGTCGCACCTGTTCCGCACCGTACGCGGCGGTGACCACCATAATTTTCCTGCCCATCTTCGGACTCCATCGCAACATATCAATACTATTACGCTAGATGGAACCGGTTCCAAAGAAAAGGTCAGGATGTTGAATTTATGATCGCTATCACAAGGGAAATTTAACGCGCGGTGGAGCCACGAACGATCAGCTCCCCGGAGAAGACCTGCTCGCGAACGGCATCGCTGGTACCTTCAATACGACGAACCACTTGTTCAACAGCAGCATAGCCAATTTGCCAGGTGGGCTGCTTGAGGGTGGTAATGCCTACGCCAGCCAGTTCCGCCCACTCCAGTTCATCAAACCCCAGCAGACCGATGTCGCTGCCCCAGTGGAGGCCAATGCGCTTGAGCGAGCGGGCGACCTGAAGCGTCAGCGCCCCGTTGGCCGAGATAACGGCTTTGCGCATCCCGCGATGGCGCGTATGGAACTGACGCAGGGTGTTGTCGAGCTGCCCGGCTTCGTGAAGCGGCGTTTCGGCATTTTCGGCGATCACGCCGGGATATCGCTCCAGCGTGGCGCGAAATGCACTCAGGCGCTCGCGACGGGTATTGACCATCCCCAGCGGTTCACTCAGAAAAAGAATAGCCTCGAAGCCCTGTTCAATCAGATGTTCGGTGGCGGTCGTCGCGGCCTGGGTGTTATCCAGCCCGACGACATCGCAGGCAAATTCAGGGATTTTACGGTCGATGAGGACCATAGGCAGAGAGGACTGCTGCAGGCGGTTTAACCCCTCTTCACGCATGCCTACCGCGTTGACCACAATCCCTTCCACCTGATAGCTGCGCAGCAGGTCGAGATAGTGCAGCTCCTGGTCGACTTCATTATTGGTATTACAGACCAGCGGCGTGAACCCCTTCTCGCGACAGGCGGCTTCGATACCGCTGAGCACGTTAACGGAGTAGGGATTAGTGATATCGGCGATGATAAGTCCGATAAGACGGGTGCGACCGCGTTTTAGCCCGCGCGCCATGAGGCTGGGACGGTAGTCGAGATCGGCAATGGCCTGTTCAATTCGCGCCAGCAACGCATCGGACAGCAGGTGTTTCTCACCGTTAAGGTAGCGCGAAATACTGGTTTTACCGGTTTTGGCGGCTTTCGCCACGTCGCTGATGGTGGCCCGGGCTGGTTTGCTCATCGCTGATTTCCCTGAATTTAGTGAGAATACCTTAGCGGGAAAATCAACGATGGCAAGTGGTTCATGCCGGGGTGTGGGGCTTGATGCCCTCACCCCGACCCTCTCCCACTGGGAGAGGAGGAAATGCAATTACTGAATTGGGCTCAACGTAATCTCAACGCGGCGGTTCTGCGCTTTGCCTTCCGCCGTGCTGTTGCTGGCGATAGGGTTGGCAGGGCCCATGCCGCTGGTGCGGATGCGGTTTGCTTCAACGCCCTGAGTGATGAGCGAGCTGGCCACGGCGTCGGCGCGCTGCTGGGACAGACGCATGTTCAGATCCTGGCTGCCGGTGCTATCGGTATAGCCCATCACGTTCACGGCAGTCTTGTTGTACTCTTTCAGCACCATTGCCACGCCGGTGAGCGTGTTCGCACCTGCTGGTTTCAGCGTTGCGCTGCTGCTGTCGAAGGTCACGTTGTTCGGCATGTTCAGGATGATGTTATCGCCGCTGCGCGTCACGCTCACGCCGGTTCCCTTCATTTTGTCGCGCAGCTTCGCTTCCTGCACGTCCATGTAATAACCAACGCCGCCGCCCAGCGCCGCGCCCGCCGCTGCGCCAATCAGAGCGCCTTTGCCGCGGTCTTTCTTGGAGGAGGAGAGCGCCCCAACGCCTGCGCCGACCAGCGAGCCGATACCCGCGCCAATGCCGGATTTACCCGCTTCGCGTTCACCGGTGTAAGGGTTGGTTGTGCAGCCAGAAACAGCCAGGGCACCGCTCACCAGAGCGGCAATAACGAGTACGCGTTTTTTCATCTTCTTTCCTTAATCCTTTTTATTCTTTGCCACGGCGAGCGTGGCAGTTGATTATGACGTCCAGATACGGAGAAAATTCCGGGTATAACTCTGAAATTTGTGACAAACCATAAACTGCCTCAGCAAAGAAGGCCGTAAAACCTGCACGCAACCAGGAGCGCACGCTTGAGCACCTCAACGAAAACCATTCTGACCGCCGCCCACTGGGGTCCGATGCTGGTCGAAACCGATGGCGAAAATGTTCTGTCGTCCCGCGGGGCACTGCCAACCCAACATCCCAACTCGTTACAGACCGTCGTTCGCGATCAGGTGCATAGCAAAACGCGCGTGCGCTGGCCGATGGTGCGTAAAGGTTTTCTGGCCTCGCCGGACAAGCCGCAGGGTATTCGCGATCAGGATGAGTTTGTTCGCGTGAGCTGGGATGACGCGCTGGCGCTGATCCACACCCAGCACAAGCGCATCCGCAACAGCTACGGTCCGTCGTCCATTTTCGCCGGGTCCTACGGCTGGCGTTCAAACGGCGTGCTGCACAAAGCCTCGACGCTGCTGCAGCGCTACATGAGCCTGGCGGGAGGCTATACCGGTCATCTGGGGGATTACTCCACCGGCGCGGCGCAGGCGATCATGCCATACGTCGTGGGCGGGAACGAAGTGTACCAGCAGCAGACCAGCTGGCCGCTGGTGCTGGAGCATACCGATGTGGTCGTGCTGTGGAGCGCTAACCCCCTTAACACGCTGAAAATTGCATGGAATGCCAGCGACGAGCAGGGCATTGGGTATTTCGACGCGCTGCGCAAAAGCGGCAAGCGCATCATCTGCATTGACCCGATGCGTTCTGAAACCATGGATTTCTTTGGCGACAGCGCCGAGTGGGTTGCCCCGCATATGGGCACCGACGTGGCAATGATGCTGGGTATCGCCCATACCCTGGTGGAGAACGGCTGGCACGATGTCGAATTCCTGACGCGCTGTACCACCGGTTTCGATAAATTCGCCGACTACCTGACGGGTCAATCCGATGGGATTGCGAAAACGGCAGAGTGGGCGGCAAATATTTGTGGCGTTCATGCGGAGAAAATCCGCGAACTGACGGCGTTGTTCCATAAAAATACTACGATGTTAATGTCCGGCTGGGGAATGCAGCGCCAGCAGTTTGGCGAGCAAAAACACTGGATGCTGGTGACCCTTGCCGCGATGCTTGGGCAGATCGGCACGCCGGGCGGTGGTTTTGGTCTCTCCTATCACTTTGCTAACGGCGGCAACCCCACGCGTAAAGCGGCGGTGCTGGCGTCTCTGCAGGGCTCGGTGCAGGGCGGCGTGGATGCCGTGGATAAAATCCCGGTGGCGCGTATTGTTGAAGCCCTTGAAAACCCCGGCGGTTTTTATCAGCACAACGGTCTGGACCGCCATTTCCCGGACATTAAATTTGTCTGGTGGGCGGGCGGGTCGAACTTCACGCACCATCAGGATACCAACCGCCTGATCCGCGCCTGGCAAAAGCCGGAGCTGGTGGTGATTTCCGAGTGCTTCTGGACCGGTTCGGCTAAGCATGCAGATATCGTGCTGCCGGCGACCACCTCGTTTGAGCGTAACGATCTCACCATGACCGGTGACTACAGTAACCAGCATATGGTTCCGATGAAGCGCGTAGTGGCCCCGCGAGATGAAGCACGTGATGATTTTGAGGTGTTTGCTGAACTGAGCGAACTGTGGGAAACGGGCGGCCGCGAGCGTTTCACCGAAGGGAAAAGCGATCTGCAATGGCTGGAGACCTTCTACCAGATTGCCGGACAGCGCGGTGCGGCGCAGGGCGTAACGCTTCCGCCATTCGCTGAGTTTTGGGAGGCGAACCAGATTGTCGAGATGCCGGAGAGCGAGCAGAACGCGAAGTTTGTCCGTTTTGCCGATTTCCGCCGCGACCCCGAGAACCACCCGCTGAAAACAGAGAGCGGAAAGATCGTGATTTACAGTGAGCGCATCGCCAGCTTTGGCTATGCCGACTGCCCGCCGCACCCTACCTGGCTCGAGCCGGACGAGTGGCACGGCAACGCCCAGCCGGAACAGCTGCAGGTGTTGTCTGCGCATCCCGCGCACCGTCTGCACAGCCAGCTTAACTATACGTCCCTGCGCGAGCAGTATGCAGTCGCCGGGCGAGAGCCCATCACGCTGAATACCCATGATGCGAAAGCGCGCGGGATTGCCGATGGTGACGTGGTGCGCGTCTGGAACTCGCGCGGGCAGGTGCTGGCAGGGGCGGTGGTGAGCGACGGGATTAAACCGGGCGTGATCTGTATTCATCAGGGCGCATGGCCCGACCTTGAGCCCGCCGAGGGCGGTATCTGTAAAAACGGGGCGGTTAACGTGCTGACCAAAGATCTCCCCAGCTCGAAGCTGGGGAATGGTTGCGCAGGGAACACGGCGCTGGCCTGGGTCGAGAAATATGAGGGGCCCGAGCTTACCTTAACGGCGTTTGATCCGCCTGCCAGCTCATGATCCATGTCGGGTGCTGAGTATCATCCTGCCAGGCGCTGTCTTCAATGCGAAAGCCCTGAGCATGGTAGAAATTCACCGCCCGGACATTTTTCTGGTACACCTCCAGGGTTAAGTGCGAGAAGCGCTGTTGAACATGGTTCAGCAGCGCGCGCCCGATGCCTTTCCCGATGCATGACGGCGCCACAAACAGGGCGCCGACAAACTGAGACTGCATCACGCTGATAAATCCGCAAGGTTCGCCGTCCTGTTCCCAGACCCAGGTTTCTGCAGACGGCAGGTAAACGTTCCGCACCATAGCCTCGTTCTCTTTCCAGTAACCCGGCTCGATAAACGGATGCGCTTCCGTGGTGCTTTCAAGCCATAGGCTCAAAAGCGGCGCGGTATTCTCATTTTGCCATTTGCGGATCATGATGGCCTCCCGGATGACAGAAGCAGCCGGTAACGTGGTCATTGACCAGGCCACAGGCCTGCATAAAGGCGTAGCAGATGGTGGAGCCGACAAACTTAAAGCCGCGTTTTTTCAGTGCTTTCGAGAGCGCATCCGAGGCCGGGGTGGAGGCCGGGATTTCCGCGAGCGTGGCGGCCTGGGTGAGTTGCGGTTTGTTGTTCACAAACGTCCAGACAAAATCTGAAAATGATTCGCCGTTTTGCTCCATCGCCAGGTAAGCGCGTGCGTTACCGATGATGGCCTGGATCTTACCGCGATGGCGGATGATGCCGGCGTCCTGCACCAGTCGTTCCACATCTTCATCGGTCATCGCGGCGACGGCGACAGGATCGAACTGATGGAAAGCGTTGCGGTAATTTTCACGTTTTTTCAGTACCGTAATCCATGATAACCCCGCCTGCTGGCCCTCCAGGCAGATCATCTCGAAGAGCTTTTTGCCATCCCTTTCCGGCACGCCCCATTCCCGATCGTGATAGTCGATATAAAGCTGATCCTGGCTTACCCAACCGCAACGTTCCATCCGTCATCTCCCTTATTGATACTGATTTCGCAAAAATTTCGTTCTGACTGGCTTGACGTGTTTACTATAAAGACAATAGTTAATACAGGGCCATATGCTCTCTAAGCTCTTCCTGAATAACGACAAATATCGCCGAATTCGGCTCTCTCTGGGGTCGCGTTGATGATGATAAAAAAAATCAGTGGTCGCCATGCTGCTTCTGGCCTGGTGGGAATTTCAGCCTGCCTGTTCTTTTGTAATACAGCGTCTGCCTGGCAACAGGAATATATCGTTTCAGACGCCCAGAATAATACGGCGGAACGCTATACATGGGACGCGGATCACCAACCGCGTTATGAGGATATTCTGGCTGAGCGTATTCAGTCTTCGCAGAACGCGCCGGGACTTGCCCTGAATATACCGTCTGGCAGAACGACGGAGGGGGCAATGAGCGTGGGCTGGAATTTTCCCGTTTCAGCACGCATCACCACCGGCCCGGTGGTGGCATGGCGGTACGACGGCACGACTCCCATGATGATCAACGAGTTTGGTGATAGCGCGTCGACGCAAGCAATCACCGACCCGCTCTGGCATGCCAGCGTCAGCACGCTGGGGTGGCGCGTGAATACCCAGTATGGCGATCTCCGTCCGTGGGCGCAGATTAGCTATAACCAGCAGTTTGGTGAAAACCAGTGGAAATCGCAGTTTGGCATGCCGCAAACCCCAGCCCCTGCCCAAAACGGTAGCTGGATGGATGTCACCGTGGGAACGGATATTCCCTTTAACACGCACATGGCGGCCTATGCGTCGCTGGCTCAGGGGGAGCACACCACCACCGGTGAGGAGTTTTTATACACCCTCGGCGTCAGCGCAAATTTCTAGAGTTGTTACTTTTTTAAACGTTACGATAACATCTCGAATACAATAGCCACGGGCTTTACAGCGATAGCAGATACTAACATGCTATCGCTTTATTCCTGTGCCAGGTCATTCATTCCCGATTCCAGGCATTTCATTCCGTTCCGCCTGCATTTCATGCCGTTTTACCCCAGGTGTTTTAAGGTTTTGTTTATCGTTGTCCTCAGCGAACTTCCTTAATTTCTCTTGCAGGACAACTGCCATGAACACATCAACCTATAACCGCACGCGCTGGCTCACGCTCTTTGGCACCATCGTCACCCAGTTTGCGCTGGGATCGGTCTATACCTGGAGCCTGTTCAACAGCGCGCTTTCCGACAAACTCGGCGCACCGGTCAGCCAGGTCGCGTTCTCCTTTGGTTTGCTGAGCCTGGGTCTGGCGATTTCGTCTTCCGTCGCGGGTAAGCTGCAGGAGCGTTTTGGCGTGAAGCGCGTGACCATGGCGTCCGGCATCCTGCTGGGTCTGGGCTTTTTCCTGACGGCGCACTCCAGCAACCTGATGATGCTGTGGCTAAGCGCCGGCGTGCTGGTGGGTCTGGCCGATGGCGCAGGTTACCTGCTGACTCTGTCGAACTGCGTGAAGTGGTTCCCGGAGCGTAAAGGTTTAATCTCCGCGTTTGCCATCGGCTCTTATGGCCTGGGCAGCCTCGGGTTCAAATTTATCGACTCCCACCTGCTGGCGTCCGTTGGCCTCGAAAATACCTTTATGATCTGGGGCGCAATCGTGCTGGTGATGATTCTGTTCGGCGCCACGCTGATGAAAGATGCGCCGCAGCAGGAGGTCAAATCCGTGAACGGCGTGGTGGAGAACGACTTCACCCTCGCGCAGTCCATGCGTAAGCCACAGTACTGGATGCTGGCGGTAATGTTCCTGACTGCCTGCATGAGCGGTCTGTATGTTATCGGCGTGGCGAAGGATATCGCGCAGGGCATGGTGAAGCTGGATGTGGCCACGGCGGCGAACGCGGTGACGGTCATCTCCATTGCCAACCTCTCCGGTCGTCTGGTGCTCGGTATTCTGTCTGACAAAATTGCCCGCATCCGCGTGATTACGATTGGGCAAGTGGTCTCGCTGGTCGGTATGGCGGCGCTGCTGTTCGCTCCGCTGAATGAAGCTACCTTCTTTGCGGCGATTGCCTGCGTGGCCTTTAACTTCGGCGGCACCATTACCGTCTTCCCGTCACTGGTGAGCGAGTTCTTTGGCCTGAACAATCTGGCGAAAAACTACGGCGTTATCTATCTGGGCTTCGGGATCGGCAGTATCTGCGGCTCGCTGATTGCCTCCCTGTTCGGCGGGTTCTACGTGACCTTCTGCGTAATATTTGCCTTGCTGATTATCTCGCTGGCGCTCTCAACCACGATTCGCCAGCCGCAGCGCGAAGTATTCAAAGAAGCGCATGCGTAAGCGGTATGAAAGAGGCCTCTGTGGCCTCTTTTGTTTTTATGCGAGACGCTTCCCGTCTCGATATTTTGTAAAAATTTACACCGATCACACTCTCTGCTGCCACTTTTCTCTCCCGCTGTGGTCTACTTACCGCGCTTGTAGACGTTTCTCATAACGCTTCCTTACGCATTTACTTACTCTGTCCGCTTTCTCTTTGAGATTCGACGGGTTTTTATACCCCTTCCCCCAGGGTTGTTTGCATGAAATACATTAGGTCTCTTACCCAGCAAAGATTGTGTCTGATGCTGGCTGTCTATATCGGATTATTTCTGAATGGCGCGGTACTGTTCAGAAGAGTGGAAGGTTATTTCGAAAACCTTACCGTAAGTAATTGTATTTTTGCCGCAATTGAAGTGTTCGGCTCCGTCCTCGCTACCTTCTTCCTCTTACGCCTGCTGTCCCTGTTTGGCCGACGTACATGGCAAATTTTGGCCTCGCTGGTGGTGATTATTTCTGCCGCCGCAAGCTATTACATGACCTTTATGAACGTGGTCATTGGGTACGGTATAGTTGCCTCGGTGATGACCACGGATATCGATCTCTCGAAAGAGGTGGTAGGGAAAGGCTTTATTGTCTGGACGGTTTTAACCTGTCTGATCCCGCTGTTCTTTATCTGGAACAATACGTGCCGCTATACGCTGTTACGCCAGCTGCGCACGCGTGGACAGCGGATCCGCAATATCGTTGTCGTCCTGCTGGCCGGTCTGCTGGTATGGGCACCTATCCGCCTGATGGAAACGCAGCAAAAACGCGTCGAAAAAGCGACGGGCGTGGATATGCCAAGCTATGGCGGCGTGGTGGCAAACTCCTATTTGCCGTCTAACTGGCTGTCAGCGTTAGGTCTGTATGCCTGGGCGCAGGCGGATGAATCCGGTGATGTGAAGTCGCTGATCAATCCACTGAAAAAATTCACCTACCAGCCACCAGCCGACGGGCTTGATGATACGTACGTCGTTTTTGTCATTGGCGAAACGACGCGCTGGGATCATATGGGCATTCTCGGCTATAACCGGGATACCACGCCAAAGCTGGCGCAGGAGAAGAACCTGTTGGCGTACCGGGGTTACTCCTGCGATACCGCGACCAAGCTTTCGCTGCGCTGTATGTTTGTTCGCGAAGGCGGTGCAAGCGATAACCCGCAGCGTACGCTGAAAGAGCAAAACGTCTTTGCCGTGCTGAAGCAGCTTGGATTTAGCTCAGACCTGTTCGCCATGCAAAGTGAGATGTGGTTCTACACCAATACCCTGGCAGATAATATCGCGTACCGTGAGCAGATTGGCGCCGAACCGCGTAACCGCGGTAAAAACGTCGACGACATGCTGCTGCTGGAAGAAATGTCGCAATCCCTCAAGAACCATCCGCAGGGTAAGCATCTGGTTATTCTGCATACCAAAGGGTCGCATTACAGCTATTACCAGCGCTACACGCGTGATTTCGCGAAGTGGCAGCCTGAGTGCGTGGGCATTAATAAAGACTGCAGCAAGCAGGAGCTGATCAATGCCTATGATAACTCGGTGCTGTATGTGGATACCTTCCTGAGCCGGGTGATCGACCAGCTGCGCGATAAGAAAGCGATTGTGATTTATGCGGCAGACCACGGTGAATCTATCAACGAGAAAGAGCATCTGCACGGTACGCCGCGCAAGCTGGCACCGCCTGAACAGTTCCGCGTGCCGATGATCATGTGGATGTCGGATAAGTACCTGGAAAACCCGGAGAAGGCGAAGATGTTTGCTCAGCTGAAGAAAGAGGCGGAGATGAAGGTGCCGCGTCGTCACGTTGAGCTGTACGACACCATTATGGGTTGTCTCGGCTATACCTCACCGAACGGTGGGATTAACGAAAACAACAACTGGTGTAAACTCCCTGCTAACAGCGTAAAAGCCGCGCAGTAGCTGCTCTGGCGAGAATATCGCCAGTTGAATGGCTTTTTGAAAATAAGGGATTGACGGGGGCGCACCTCAGCAGTAAGATGCGCTCCGCATTCGGCGAGTAGCGCAGCTTGGTAGCGCAACTGGTTTGGGACCAGTGGGTCGGAGGTTCGAATCCTCTCTCGCCGACCACATTCTGAAAAGGGCTAACCGCAAGGTTAGCCCTTTTTGCATTATGACCTTATCCCGTCAGAGTATCCAAAACGCCCCTTAGGTCCGCTTCTTCCTGCCTGTTAACGATTTTGTGACATAATCCATTGTATTTTTTTATATATAGATTGATCTTTTTTCGCGTTGCTTATGGATAACCTCAGCATTTTTCGCTGTGCGTTTTAGCGTTCATGGAATTTAGTGCTCAGATAATCACCATTCTGCAAGAAAATTTACCCATTCTGAATAAAAGTTAATCACTGATTGTTGCGAAATATGAAGAGACTTGTGCTGCAGGATAGCGAGTAGCATAAATTTCCCTGCTGAAAACTGGCATACATAGTTTTTTTAATCTTTGTTTGCGGTTTCTCACACTCAGCGTAAATCCCCGTCACCTGTATTGACGTTTTCACATTCTGTTGACAGATTGTAGGGCATGAGGGGCATTTCAGGGACGATCTGCGCTGCAACTCAAACGCTCTTCTGAAAGGATTCTCCATCCCTTTAAAGCCTTCGGGCATCACCGACCGGACCGGGTAAAAAATAAATAAAGGTCTGGCGGCGTAACACAACAAAGCAAAACATCACATTGGAGCAGAATAATGAGTATTTCCTTGAAGAAGTCAGGGATGCTGAAGCTTGGTCTGAGCCTGGTGGCTATGACCGTGGCAGCAAGCGTACAGGCAAAAACCCTGGTTTACTGTTCTGAAGGCTCGCCGGAAGGCTTTAACCCACAGCTCTTTACCTCTGGTACGACTTACGACGCAAGCTCTGTACCGATCTATAACCGTCTGGTTGAATTCAAAACCGGTACCACGGAAGTGATTCCGGGGCTGGCAGAGAAGTGGGACGTCAGCGAAGACGGCAAAACCTATACCTTCCACCTGCGCAAAGGCGTGAAGTGGCAGGACAGCAAAGAATTCAAACCAACGCGCGACTTTAACGCCGACGACGTTGTGTTCTCCTTCGATCGTCAGAAAAACGCGCAGAACCCGTACCACAAAGTGTCTGGCGGCAGCTATGAATACTTCGAAGGGATGGGCCTGCCGGATCTGATTTCTGAAGTGAAGAAAGTGGACGACAATACCGTTCAGTTCGTGCTGACGCGTCCGGAAGCGCCGTTCCTGGCTGACCTGGCCATGGACTTTGCTTCAATTCTGTCCAAAGAGTACGCGGACAACATGCTGAAAGCCGGTACGCCGGAAAAAGTCGACCTGAACCCAATCGGTACCGGTCCATTCCAGCTGCTGCAGTACCAGAAAGACTCCCGCATTCTGTACAAAGCGTTCGAAGGCTACTGGGGCACCAAGCCGCAGATCGACCGTCTGGTCTTCTCCATTACGCCTGACGCTTCCGTGCGTTATGCAAAACTGCAGAAAAACGAATGCCAGGTTATGCCATACCCGAACCCGGCTGACATTGCCCGCATGAAGCAGGACAAGAACATCAACCTGCTGGAGCAGGCTGGCCTGAACGTGGGCTATCTCTCCTTCAACACCGAGAAGAAACCGTTTGATGACGTGAAAGTGCGTCAGGCGCTGACCTACGCGGTGAACAAAGAAGCGATCATCAAGGCGGTTTACCAGGGCGCTGGCGTTGCAGCCAAAAACCTGATCCCACCAACCATGTGGGGCTATAACGACGACGTTAAAGACTACAGCTACGATCCTGAGAAAGCGAAAGCGCTGCTGAAAGAAGCGGGCCAGGATAAAGGCTTCACCGTCGAGCTGTGGGCGATGCCGGTACAGCGTCCGTACAACCCGAACGCACGCCGTATGGCAGAAATGGTTCAGGCTGACTGGGCTAAGATTGGCGTTCAGGCCAAGATTGTGACCTACGAGTGGGGCGAGTATCTGAAGCGCGCCAAAGCGGGTGAGCACCAGGCGGTAATGATGGGCTGGACCGGTGATAACGGGGATCCGGACAACTTCTTCGCTACCCTGTTCAGCTGCGCGGCGGCGAAAGACGGTTCTAACTACTCACGCTGGTGCTACAAGCCGTTTGAAGACCTGATCCAGCCTGCGCGTGCGACCGACGATCACAACAAACGTATTGAACTGTACAAGCAGGCTCAGGTTGTTATGCACGATCAGGCTCCGGCGCTGATTGTTGCTCACTCCACCGTGTACGAGCCAGTGCGTAAAGAAGTGAAGGGCTACGTGGTTGATCCACTGGGCAAACACCACTTCGAGAACGTATCGGTTGAATAATAAGTAGGGTGTTTTCCCTCTCCCTCCGGGAGAGGGCAGGGGTGAGGGGCGTGCATGCATCCCCTCACCCTCATCTTCTCTCAAGGGAGAAGAAATTTACATTTGTGAGCAATACAGACGTCACGCCATTGGTCGTGCGTCATCAGAGAGAATCCGGGTTATGTTGCAGTTCATCCTCCGACGTCTGGGACTTGTTATCCCCACGTTTATCGGTATCACCCTTCTCACTTTTGCCTTCGTCCATATGATCCCCGGCGACCCGGTAATGATTATGGCGGGCGAGCGTGGTATTTCCCCTGAGCGCCATGCACAGCTGCTGGCTGAACTCGGTCTCGATAAGCCGATGTGGCAGCAGTATCTCCACTATATCTGGGGCGTGCTGCACGGTGATTTAGGGATTTCGCTGAAAAGCCGTCTTCCGGTGTGGGACGAGTTCGTGCCGCGTTTTAAAGCGACACTGGAGCTTGGCGTCTGCGCCATGATTTTCGCTACTGCGGTAGGTATCCCGGTTGGGGTACTGGCAGCCGTTAAGCGTGGCTCTATTTTTGACCATACCGCCGTGGGCCTGGCGCTGACCGGCTACTCCATGCCTATCTTCTGGTGGGGCATGATGCTGATCATGCTGGTCTCGGTGCAGCTTAACCTGACCCCGGTCTCCGGGCGCGTTAGCGATATGGTCTTCCTGGATGACTCCAACCCGCTCACCGGCTTTATGCTGATTGATACGGCTATCTGGGGCGAGGAGGGCAACTTCATGGATGCCGTCGCGCACATGATCCTGCCTGCCATGGTGCTGGGGACCATTCCTCTGGCGGTGATCGTGCGTATGACCCGTTCATCGATGCTGGAAGTTCTGGGTGAGGATTACATCCGCACCGCGCGCGCCAAGGGCCTGACGCGCATGCGCGTCATTATCGTCCATGCACTGCGTAACGCCATGCTGCCGGTGGTGACCGTTATCGGTCTCCAGGTGGGGACGTTGCTGGCGGGGGCGATTCTGACCGAAACCATCTTCTCCTGGCCGGGCCTGGGCCGCTGGCTGATTGACGCGCTGCAACGCCGTGACTATCCGGTTGTGCAGGGCGGTGTACTGCTGGTCGCGACGATGATTATCCTCGTCAACCTGCTGGTCGATTTGCTGTACGGCGTGGTGAACCCGCGTATTCGTCATAAGAAGTAAGGGACCATCATGTCACAAGTCACTCAAAATAAAGTGGTCGCTGCACCGGTTCCTATGACGCCGCTGCAGGAATTCTGGCACTACTTCAAGCGCAATAAAGGTGCGGTAGTAGGTCTGGTGTATGTCGCTATCATGATCCTGATTGCGGTGTTTGCGAACTTCCTCGCACCGTATAATCCGGCGGACCAGTTCCGCGATGCGCTGCTCGCGCCACCTGCGTGGCAGGACGGCGGTAGCCTGGCGCACCTGCTCGGTACCGATGACGTGGGCCGCGATGTGCTGTCGCGTCTGATGTACGGCGCGCGCCTGTCGCTGCTGGTCGGCTGCCTGGTGGTGGTGCTCTCCCTGATTATGGGGATCGTTCTCGGCCTGGTTGCCGGTTACTTCGGCGGTATCGTTGATAACATCATCATGCGTATCGTCGACATTATGCTGGCGCTGCCAAGCCTGCTGCTGGCCCTGGTGCTGGTGGCGATCTTCGGTCCGTCGATCGGTAATGCCGCCCTGGCGCTGACGTTCGTGGCGCTTCCTCACTATGTACGTTTAACCCGTGCGGCGGTGCTGGTGGAAGTGAACCGCGATTACGTTACCGCTTCTCGTGTGGCGGGGGCCGGTGCGATGCGCCAGATGTTCGTGAATATCTTCCCTAACTGCCTTGCGCCGCTGATCGTTCAGGCGTCGCTCGGTTTCTCTAACGCCATTCTTGATATGGCCGCTCTTGGCTTCCTGGGCATGGGTGCGCAGCCGCCAACACCGGAGTGGGGCACCATGCTCTCCGACGTGTTGCAGTTCGCACAAAGCGCCTGGTGGGTTGTCACCTTCCCGGGTCTGGCAATCCTGCTGACGGTGCTGGCATTTAACCTGATGGGTGATGGCCTGCGTGATGCGCTTGATCCCAAACTGAAGCAGTAAGAGGCACGAGATGGCGTTATTAAATGTAGATAAATTATCGGTGCACTTCGGCGATGAAGGCACCCCGTTTCGCGCCGTGGACCGCATCAGCTACAGCGTAAATCAGGGCGAAGTGGTAGGCATTGTCGGGGAGTCCGGTTCCGGTAAGTCGGTGAGTTCACTGGCGATCATGGGGCTGATTGATTACCCGGGCCGCGTGATGGCGGAAAACCTACAGTTCAATGGTCAGGATCTGAAGCGCATTTCTGAAAAACAGCGCCGCCAGCTGGTGGGCGCCGAAGTGGCGATGATTTTCCAGGATCCGATGACCAGCCTTAACCCCTGCTACACCGTTGGTTTCCAGATTATGGAAGCGATTAAGGTGCATCAGGGTGGGAATAAGAAAACCCGTCGCCAGCGCGCGATCGATCTGCTGAACCAGGTAGGTATTCCTGACCCGGCATCGCGCCTGGACGTTTACCCGCATCAGCTCTCCGGTGGGATGAGCCAGCGCGTGATGATCGCGATGGCGATAGCCTGTCGGCCAAAGCTGCTGATTGCGGATGAACCGACGACGGCGCTGGATGTGACCATCCAGGCACAAATCATCGAACTGCTGCTGGAGCTGCAGCAGAAAGAGAATATGGCGCTGGTGCTGATTACGCACGATCTGGCGCTGGTAGCCGAAGCCGCGCACAAAATCATCGTGATGTATGCGGGCCAGGTGGTTGAGACCGGAAGTTCTCACGATATTTTCCGCGCGCCGCGTCACCCGTATACCCAGGCGCTTTTACGCGCGCTGCCGGAGTTTGCTCAGGACAAAGCGCGTCTGGCGTCGCTGCCGGGTGTGGTGCCGGGTAAATATGACCGTCCGCAGGGCTGTCTGCTCAATCCGCGCTGTCCATATGCGACGGACAAATGCCGGGCGGAGGAGCCAGATCTGAACCAGCTGGCTGATGGTCGTCAGTCGAAATGCCACTACCCACTCGATGATGCCGGGAGGCCAACACTATGAGTACGCAACAGGCCACCACGCAACAGCCGCTGTTGCAGGCCATCGACCTGAAAAAATATTACCCGGTGAAGAAGGGACTGTTTGCCCCTGAACGCCTGGTGAAAGCGCTGGACGGCGTCTCCTTTAACCTCGAACGCGGTAAAACGCTGGCGGTGGTGGGAGAGTCAGGCTGCGGGAAATCCACGCTGGGCCGTCTGCTGACGATGATTGAAGTGCCGACCGGCGGTGAGCTCTATTATCAGGGGCAAGATCTACTCAAGCACGATCCGCAGGCGCAGAAGCTGCGTCGCCAGAAAATCCAGATTGTGTTCCAGAACCCGTATGGTTCGCTGAACCCGCGTAAAAAAGTGGGACAGATTCTGGAAGAGCCGCTGCTGATCAACAGTAATCTGAGCAAAGAG
Source organism: Enterobacter sp. 148H3 (assembly GCF_034107425.1). NCBI lineage: Bacteria > Pseudomonadati > Pseudomonadota > Gammaproteobacteria > Enterobacterales > Enterobacteriaceae > Enterobacter > Enterobacter sp. 148H3. The sequence continues at coordinate 242,752 of NZ_JAWNEI010000008.1, forward strand.
CAGCGCCGTGAAAAAGCGTTGGCGATGATGGCGAAGGTCGGCCTCAAAACCGAGCATTACGATCGCTATCCGCACATGTTCTCCGGTGGCCAGCGTCAGCGTATTGCTATCGCGCGCGGGCTGATGCTCGATCCGGACGTGGTGATTGCCGATGAGCCGGTCTCCGCGCTCGACGTATCCGTACGTGCGCAGGTGCTGAACTTGATGATGGATCTGCAGCAGGAGCTGGGGCTGTCTTACGTGTTCATCTCCCATGACCTGTCGGTAGTGGAGCACATTGCTGATGAAGTGATGGTGATGTACCTGGGGCGCTGCGTGGAGAAGGGGACCAAAGACCAGATCTTTAATAATCCTCGTCACCCGTATACCCAGGCGCTGCTGTCTGCGACGCCGCGTCTGAACCCGGACGATCGTCGTGAGCGTATTAAGCTGACGGGTGAACTGCCAAGTCCGCTGAATCCGCCTCCGGGATGTGCATTCAACGCCCGCTGCAGCCGCCGCTTTGGCCCGTGCACCCAGCTCCAGCCGCAGCTGAAGGATTATGGCGGCCAGCTGGTTGCCTGCTTCGCGGTCGATCAGGATGAAAATGGCGAGAAGCCACACGCATAACGAAAAAAACCGGCGCTAAGCCGGTTTTTTTATGTCTGATTGATTATTTCCGCAGGCGAATCTGGTCGACGGCGTGCTTCTCGCTCTTGGTGAGGATCAGGCTCGCACGCTCGCGCGTCGGCAGGATGTTCTCTTTGAGGTTCACGTAGTTGATCTCATTCCATAGCCCCGTCGCCACATTGATCGCTTCTTCTTCAGAAAGCTGAGCATAGTGGTGGAAATAGGAATCCGGATCGGTGAACGCCCCTTCACGGAACTTCAGGAAGCGATTGATGTACCAGTTTTGCAGCAGGTCTTCCGGCGCATCGACATAGATAGAGAAATCGACGAAATCCGAGACGAATACGTGATGCGGGTCGTGAGGATAGTCCATGCCGCTTTGCAGCACGTTCAGACCTTCCAGAATGAGAATATCCGGCTGAACCACCGTTTTATCCCCATCCGGGATGCGATCGTAGATCAGGTGCGAATAGACTGGCGCAGTCACGTGCGGCACGCCGGATTTCAGGTCAGAGACAAATTTCACCAGACGGTGCATATCGTAAGAGAGCGGGAAGCCCTTCTTCTTCATCAGCCCGCGTTCTTTTAATACCTCGTTCGGGTGCAGAAAACCGTCGGTGGTGATCAGCTCCACGCTGCGGTGTTCCGGCCAGCGGCTCAACAGCGCCTGCAGGACGCGCGCGGTGGTACTTTTACCCACGGCCACGCTGCCTGCGATACTAATGATATAAGGAATACGTTGACCGTTCGTCCCGAGAAACTGCTCCAGCACGGCCTGACGGCGCAGGTTCGAGCTGATATAGAAGTTAAGCAAGCGAGAGAGGGGGAGATAAATTTCTGCCACCTCTTCCAGGGACAGATCTTCGTTTATCCCTTTTAACCGTGCGATTTCACCTTCCGTCAGCGTCATAGGGACGGAATCACGCAGGGCAGCCCACTGGCTGCGGTTAAAGTGAAGATAAGGCGTCATTAACGTTTGCTCTTTTTTGTTCATAAGCATGCTTCAGCGAGCCAGCACCACACTGCCGGATCGTGGCTCATCACACAGTTAATTTTGGACAATGGGCAGGAGGTTAACACCAGATGACGGGAATAATAAGAAAAAAGATGGAAAGCGCTGCGTTACGCGGAAGCCGTCACGCTACGGTGAATACGGTGCAAATCACGATGATATGTTGAATATTTGACCTCAAATGGCTACTTTTACAGCGTCCGATACGCTGTTCGCATAAAATGTGAGCGAAAGAACGTTTTATGCAAATTTTTAGTTGCATGACCGCGCAGGTATCCATAGAATGCGCGCTACTTGATGCCGACTTAGCTCAGTAGGTAGAGCAACTGACTTGTAATCAGTAGGTCACCAGTTCGATTCCGGTAGTCGGCACCATCAAGTCCGGTGGGGTTCCCGAGCGGCCAAAGGGAGCAGACTGTAAATCTGCCGTCACAGACTTCGAAGGTTCGAATCCTTCCCCCACCACCACTTTCTGGCAGCGTAAATGCCGCCGGAGCTGGTTGGAAAAATTAGCCAGCTCAAACTGAAAAAGAGAGAAATCTCTTTTTTTGTTACAGAAAGAACTGGGTAGCCGAGTTTCAGGATGCGGGCATCGTATAATGGCTATTACCTCAGCCTTCCAAGCTGATGATGCGGGTTCGATTCCCGCTGCCCGCTCCAATACGTGCTGATATGGCTCAGTTGGTAGAGCGCACCCTTGGTAAGGGTGAGGTCCCCAGTTCGACTCTGGGTATCAGCACCACTTCACTTCTCCTTCCCGTTTCTCTCTGTTTCAATTTTACTGTATTCAACAATTCAGGCATTTCGCCTGGTTGATGTGGTGATATCACCGATTTATCCGTGTCTTAGAGGGACAATCGATGTCTAAAGAAAAGTTTGAACGTACAAAACCGCACGTTAACGTCGGTACTATCGGCCACGTTGACCATGGTAAAACAACGCTGACCGCTGCAATCACTACCGTTCTGGCAAAAACCTACGGTGGTTCTGCTCGTGCATTCGACCAGATCGATAACGCACCAGAAGAAAAAGCTCGTGGTATCACCATCAACACCTCTCACGTTGAGTACGACACCCCGACTCGCCACTACGCACACGTAGACTGCCCAGGCCACGCCGACTATGTTAAAAACATGATCACCGGTGCTGCGCAGATGGACGGCGCGATCCTGGTTGTTGCTGCGACTGACGGCCCAATGCCTCAGACTCGTGAGCACATCCTGCTGGGTCGTCAGGTAGGCGTTCCTTTCATCATCGTGTTCCTGAACAAGTGCGACATGGTTGATGACGAAGAGCTGCTGGAACTGGTTGAGATGGAAGTTCGTGAACTGCTGTCTCAGTACGATTTCCCAGGCGACGATACTCCAATCGTCCGTGGTTCTGCTCTGAAAGCGCTGGAAGGCGACGCAGAGTGGGAAGCGAAAATCATCGAACTGGCTGGCTTCCTGGATTCTTACATCCCAGAACCAGAGCGTGCGATTGACAAGCCATTCCTGCTGCCAATCGAAGACGTATTCTCCATCTCCGGTCGTGGTACCGTTGTTACCGGTCGTGTAGAGCGCGGTATCATCAAAGTTGG